>NZ_JADBTX010000114.1:0-27706 GCF_020245945.1 Microcystis sp. M015S2 | reverse complement strand
GACATGGCTTTTTTTCTCCCCTCGCTCTACGGCACTCACTGCTTTCTGTCTTAAATCATCACTATAGGGTGCTGCCATGAAAGCTTCTCCTCATTTCTTTTTCTCTATTATGTCCTAACTATCCCGCTCTTTGCTATATTTGCTTCTTTTTAATGGAGATTGGAGAAATCATAAACCTCCCTCAAGGCACTAAACACAAGCGAGCTATCATAAAACCATCGCTGATTTGACAATCGCCAACCCCTAAAAATTATGAGCGTAGTTATTCCTAATGACATACTGACCGCATCAGGACTCTCCGAAGACGAGCTAAAACTAGAAATCGCCATCATGCTCTTTAAACAAGACAAAATCAGCATCGGCAAAGCCCGTCATCTCGCAGGCATGAACCTCCTCCAATTTCAACACGAACTTAATCTAAGAGAGATTTGTGTCCATTATGACCTTGAAGAATTAGAAGAAGATATCCAAACCTTACAAAAACTAGGCAGACTATGATCGTCGTGAGTGACACCTCACCCATTACCAACCTAGCCACCGTTAACCAGTTAACCCTTTTGCATCAACTCTATGGAACAATTATCATTCCTCAAGCCGTTTATGAGGAAATGGCGAGTTTAGGTTACGCCGTTCCTGGCACGATTGAAATCATGACCTTATCTTGGATAGAAACACGGCCCGTCACCCAGCAAAACCAAGTTAATCAACTACTCAATAAATTAGACCGGGGAGAATCAGAAGGGATTATTTTAGCGCTAGAATTAGGCGCAGATATATTAATTTTGGATGAAAGAAAAGGACGCAAAGTTGCGCAATCTCTTGGGCTAAATATTACTGGAATATTGGGCGTTTTACTCGAAGCCAAGCAAAAAGAATTGATTATGAATATTAAACCGATTGTTGATCAGCTAATCTTAAAAGCAGAATTCCGAATTAGCGAAACACTCTACAGAAAAGTTTTGACAATTGCGGGAGAATGATTCTATTGCAATATTTCAACCCATTTTACAAAGTGCGATGCCGAAGGCACTGCGTAGCAGCACGCTGATCTTGTAGGGTGCGTTCCCTAATGTGGCTCCCACTGCTCCACCGATCGATTTTTGGGGAACGCACCATGCACATTGATTGCAGCTGTGGGTTTAAATGCGATACCGAAGGCATCGGGTAACACCCCTAGATGGGGTTGGAGGAATTGATTTAGGGTACTATACTGGTTTATAGGGTTTTCGAGATTAGTGCTTTTTCTCATAAAGCCTTACTCCTGATCTGGATAGGGGATCTGCTAAACTAAAATTTAGGAGAGTCAAAAGCTTGCCCCAAGAAGAAAGTCAAAAATCATTTAAGCGTTACAGAGTTTGATTCACGAGCATCTAGAAGGCAGGTAAAATTCTGTGTTTATGACTAAGAACTAGCTGCCCAAAGCAAAGACACTTCATACTGATTAAATGTTGAATCCGCACTCACAAGTGTCATATCTTCTACCTGAGCTTGTGCAATCAGCATTCGGTCAAAAGGATCACGATGATGTAAAGGCAATGCAGCCGCCCGCAAAGCATGAGAAGCATTGATCTCTAACGACCTAGCTCCCAGTCGGGTCATTCGAGTGGAGACATAATCATCTATTTGCTCTGGCAGTGGTAATTTACCGATTGAAACTTTAATTCCCATCTCCCAAACACTGGCAACAGAAAACCACACTTCATTGCTTTCGTTTGCAATTTGTTCAATTACATTCTCACTTAACTTGTCTGGTTGGACAAACCACCACAGCCAGCATTGTGTATCCAGTAAAAGTCTCACTCCGCACCACCCTCAAATGCTCCCAAAATATCTTCTGGTAAAGGAGCATTAAAATCATCTGGTATGGTCAACATCCCTCGATCTTGTCCTAAACTAGACCGTCGATCTAAAGATGTCCGAAATGGAACAAGCTTAGCAATTGGGATACCTCGGTTTGAAATAACGATTACTTCTCCGAGTTCCACACGAGACAATAGCCGAGAAAGGTTTGTTTTAGCCTGATGAATGTTTACTGTTTCCATAGTCTAAAAGAACTAAGTCTATAAACTAAGTTTAATCTAGTCACGGCAATTCTGCAAGGGCAAGTTAATTTAGAGTTGTGGGTAACTGACAAGCAACACGGCATAACAACACGCTGGAGCAGCGGACAATTGAGAGATCTTAGCGGTGATGCAGAGGTTGTCTATCGCCGCTCAGCTAAGCCGTTAGCTCTCTGGAAGTGGCATAGCACATTAATTGAAACTGTGGGTTTAAATGCGATGCCGAAGGCACTGCGTAGCAGATCGCTGATCTTGTAGGTAGGAAACCCAACTCCCTCAAAACCAAGATTAAATGCAGTAGGATAGACGTGGGATAGATTTTCTCTTATTGCCGTGAGCGAAACCGTCTATATTGAAACCAGTATTTTGGGTCATCTAACCGCAAGACCAACAGAAAACCTGATTCTTGCCGCTAACATTAAGATTACACAAGACTGGTGGGATGAGTATAGTAGTTCATTGGTTCTGTACGTTTCGGAAATTGTTGAAGATGAAGCATCGAGAGGAGATTCAACAATTGCTACTCAAAGACAGAACTTGTTACAGTCCTTGATTTTTCTCGATCTAACCGAAGAAGCGATCGCTCTAGCACAAGAATTCTTACAACAAAGCAACCTACCCCCCAAAGCGTCTAATGATGCCTTACACATGGCACTAGCAACCGTTTATGGCTTAGACTATCTACTAATATGGAATTGTAAGCACATGGCAAACGCTCAAATTCAAAGAAAGCTATCCCAAATTAGTCTTGAGCTTGGATACAGGCTGCCATTTGTTTGTACCCCTTACGAGTTCATAGGATTTAAGCTTCGAGGAGAATAACTATGTATAAAGATGAAATTGTCGAAGAAATTCATAAATATAGAGAAGAATACGCAAAATCTTTTAATTATAGCGGTGTGCAGTCGTATGAAGTACAGTGTCACGAGCTATAAACCATGCTAGGCAAGGCTTGGTCTGTATCTCACTCAAGCGCTTACCGCTATATGATCTCAAGGCAATATTTGACGATCTTAGAGAAAAGCAAATTGCCAGTGGACGTAAAGTTATTAAGCTCCCGATCAAGCGACAGTATAACAAATCACTGCACCCGACCGAGAGTGCGATCGTCTTCACGCACTGAAAGTTATTAGCGGCGGGTGAGTTCAAGCGTTGGCTGGACAGTGCGATGCCGAAGGCACTGCGTAGCAGTACGCTGATCTTGTAGCTTGGGTTGACGAAAAGAAATCCAACAACTTCTGGTTTAATCCCCTCCGCCACCTCAACGATAGACACCTCCATTGCTCAGGGTAAAATGAAGGGGCATAGTTGAAAAGAGGCAAATCTATGACAGTTCGACAACCCCGCTACAGCAAAGAAGAGTTTGCCCGACGTGGCGATGAGATTTATGAATCTCAGGTGCGCCCCCAAATTGAGGAAGGTAATCATGGCAGAATTGTGGCGATCGACATCGAAACTGGAGCGTTTGAGCTTGCCGACGATACGATGACTGCGACTCGGCGACTTTATGAACGATTGCCTGATGCTCAGCCTTGGGTTGTTCGGATCGGCTATCGCGCCGTTCATCGTTTCGGCGCACGGAGTTTGAAAGACGCTCTATGATGATGCAGGGTTACGTCAATCAGAATTACGAAGCAATGCTTTCCTTGGTCGTGAGGAACGGCGACAAACTTAAATCCATTACTGCTGTGATCGATACAGGGTTTACAGGGTCTTGAGTCTCCCGATTGCTACTATTAGAGAACTTGAACTGTCTTGGAGTTACCGCGATCGGGCAACCTTGGGCGATGATAGCGAAGTCTTATTTGATATCTATGATGGCATGGTGATTTGGGGTGGGCAGTATCGAGAAATCGAGATTAACGCGGCAGAGACAGAGCCATTAATTGGAATGAGCCTGTTGCGCGGTTATCGGTTGCAAGTCGATACAGTCCAAGGCGGATTGGTTACGATTTCGGAGTTACCGATCGCAGTTTAGAAGCTGATCGTGAGGCACGGTCTAACAGGAACGTTAGTGCGATGCCGAAGGCACTGCGTAGCAGTACGCAATCGCTGTAGGGTGCGTTCCCTAATGTGGCTCCTACTGCTCCACCGCTCGATTTTTGGGGAACGCACCATGCACATTGATTGAAGCGCCGATTCAAATTTGAAGTGCACCACTGGGGGGCTTCCGATGAGGCGGCTCATCAGTAGTAGAGCGGGAGCACCTCGTTAGAATCAATCAAAGTATAATTAAGGCAAAATACTGAGTTGAGGTCAACCCTATGGCAGTTCGTCAACGGCGTTATCCCAAAGATGAGTTAGCCGAGCGAGGGCAAAAACTCTACGAATCTGGCATTCGGCAGCAAGTCGAAGCCGGTAATGAAGGTAAGATTGTAGCGATCGACATTGAAACTGGAGAGTTTGAAGTCGATGAAAACGTTGTGCCTGCAACTAATCGGCTCTTTGAACGTCACCCCGATGCCCAACCTTGGATCATTCGTATCGGACATCGCGCTGTTTATCATTTCGGGGCACGGAGTTTGAAGAAAAATCCATGATGGAAGGTGTTGTAAATTTGCGGCGTGAAGCCACGCTAACGATTGTAGTCGGAAACTCAAATCGGCAACTGCAAGCGGTTGACGCGGTGATTGATACCGGGTTCAATGGATTTTTATCTTTGCCCTCTACAATCATCGCTACATTAAATTTACCTTGGAGTGGTTCTGATTTTGTCACGCTGGGTGATGGCAGTGAAACTTATTTTGATCTGTACACTGGGACTGTGATATGGGATGGGCAGTACCAAGAGATTGATATTGCAGAATCAGAAACAGAGCCTCTACTAGGAATGGCGCTGCTTTACAGATATCGGTTGCAGGTCGATAACATTGAGGGCGGTAAGGTCAAGATTGAAGCCTTATGAGCCAGTGCTAGAAGAGATTCGGTGAGGCGCGGTCTAACAACGCAGCCGTAGGGTGCGTTCCCTAATGTGGCTCCTACTGCTCCACCGATCGATTTTTGGGGAACGCACCATGCACATTGATTGAAGCTGTGATAGCAAATCCTGTGATAATAAAACGAGTAAAGACGAGGAGATAAAATGCTCAAGAAAGCTTACTTAGCCGAACATCCAAGCGATCGCCGATCTTGTATCGTGTATGCTCAGCGAGCACGTCACTGCATCGGGTTGGGGCGATTAGAATAAAAGGGTAAACCTAGCTTGACAAGAGCATTTCATTTTATATGGTTTCATCAGAATTAATCTCGGCATTGAGAGAACTGGGTCGTTCAGATAAGTTTTATATCATGCAGCTCCTGATTTCAGAACTAGCCCAACAGGAGACAGATTTGATTAAACAGGGTCAGGCTTACCCAGTGTGGTCGCCCTATGATGCGGTTGAGGCAGCAGATACGATGTTAAAAGTGCTACAGGCTACCAAAGCTCAAGACCATGGGTAACGCTGAGCGATATCCATTTGTTTCTGGTGACGCGGCATTAGGTGAAGCCAGTTTTCGTCCGCATTTGCCTTTTACTCTGTTTTACAGACAAGCTTCTGTCAGAGCATCCGGTCTATTGGACACTGGAGCAAGTGTAAACGTACTACCATATTCAGTAGGAGTCGAGCTTGGGTACGAATGGGATCGGCAAACAACAGCACTGAGTTTGACAGGAAATTTGGCTCAATATGAGGCGCGTGTCGTACTTGCTCAAGCGGTCGTTGGGCAATTTGATCCCGTGCAACTGGTATTTGCCTGGACACAAGCTACCAACGTGCCGCTTATCTTGGGGCAGGTGAACTTCGTGGTACGTTCATCCTTCAAACAGCTTACGATTTACCTGAAGGCACTGAGGTGGAGCTTTTTGTAAAATCACCTCAAATTATTCCCCCAAAGATTACCGATATTGCGGCTAGGCAGAATTTTTTAAGGCTGCTTGTTGAGCGAATGCAACAAAACCCCATTCCCTCTAATGCTCCCCAGTTTACGAGAGATATGTTGCATGAACGCCGTTGACACAAATGTTTTAATTTACGTCAATGATTCGCGTGATCCTGGTAAGCAGGCAATCGCAGCTTCTCTAGTAGCTAATCTGACAGAGGGAGTTTTAATTTGGCAGGTTGCCTGCGAATATTTAGCGGCAAGCCGCAAACTTGAGCCATTTGGGTATTGTAAAGTTTCAATACAAATATAGTCAGATATAGTCAGACAAGGTAATACATGGACATGAAACTATCGGACTAGGCAAAAAAAAACAGTAATAAGTTATCGAACGGCTTGGAGGTGGTGGAAACAAGGGAATTTAACAGGCTATCAATTGCCTTCTGGTACAATTATCACAACGGATGACAACCCTTCAAAACCCGACGCTGAGTTAAAAGACAACGGATAATAATGTTAGTAGCCGAAAGACACATTATCAAGAAAGGACATCGATTTTGGGCTGAGATAGATAATTTATCTTGGCAGTCTAAAAATCTCTACAACTCAGCCAATTATTTAATCCGACAAAACTTCATTTATGGTCATGGCTATTTGACCTATAATCAGATGGCCGCTCTCATGAAAAAGACAGAACAGTATCAAGCTTTACCCGCTAAAGTTTCCCAACAAGTTTTAAGAAGATTAGACAAAAACTGGCAATCATTTTTTGCCGCTTCATCGGAGTTTAAAAATCATCCCGATAAATTTCTGGGAAAACCCAAAATCCCTGGCTATAAGGAGCAAAAAAAAGGAAGAAATATCTTAGTTTACACGATTCAAGCCCTAAGCAAAGTAGGTCTTAGGCAAGGAATAGTCAAATTATCAGGTACTTCAATTGCCTTGCCGACGAGAGTAGAGGAGCGCATAGCAGAAGTCAGAATAGTTCCTAAATGTGATTGTTATGTAATTGAGGTAATTTATGAGAAAACCGAACAGTTCTTAGCTCCTAATGAAAAAATAGCTGCGATAGATTTAGGCATAGATAATTTGATGGCTGTAACTTCAAATCAACCGGACTTTATCCCTTTGTTGATTAATGGCAGACCGTTAAAAAGCCTCAATCAATTTTATAACCAACGTCGGGCTAAGTTACAATCTCTGTTAAAAGGCAATCGTCAAAGTTCCCAGAGAATTTGCTGTTTAACTCGCTGTCGTAATCAGAAAGTAGATGATTATCTTCATCAGGCTAGTCGTTATTTAGTCAATCTCTTAGTTGACCAAGAGATAACAACTTTAGTAATTGGGAAAAATGACGGTTGGAAACAAGAAGTGAACTTAGGAAAAGTCAATAATCAAAAATTTGTGACCATCCCTCATGCTCGATTAATTGAGATGATTAGTTATAAATGTCAATTAGTAGGAATCTCTGTGATTCTTCAAGAAGAATCCTATACCTCAGCTTCTAATTTTTTGAATGACGATCCTCTCCCCGTTTATGGACAGATAACTGAAAAGCCAGTGTTTTCAGGAAAAAGAATTAAACGAGGGTTATATCGTACAGATAAGGGGATTCTGATTCAATCTGATGTCATGGGTTCCTACAATATTTTACGAAAAGCATTCCCAAATGCGTTTAACCGCTATGGGATAGAGAGGTGCGTAGTTCACCCAAGGAGAATCAATCTCTCGAAGTAAAAGTGAAAGGAATTTCTGAAATGGAATTCAGTCTGTCTATATTTGACTATACTTTTACTAACTATTCAGACATTGATGGGCTAAAAATTGTCAATCCTTTCAAGAGTCCCTAAACCTGCCGCAGCATAAGCCGTTCCCGTACCCTGCTCCCACCAAAAACTTTTTCCCTATGTGGGGAAAGATTCGCCAATAGACTGGACAAGAACCTCTAGATGGGCGAGGCTATGGGTGGCCATGGCAGTCAACCGCAGACGACTGGTGGGAACGGTAGGAGGACGAATTGCGGGGGCAAAAATCCCTTTTTCTAGCAGTTTTTGCGATAATTCTAGGGCTTGACCCGGATTGGCTACCGGTAAACATAAAATCGCCGCTTCCGAAGGCAATATATTAAGATTATTTAATTTACTCTTGACAAAATTAATATTTTGGTGTAAGCGTTGGCGACGTTCCGGTTCCAGACCAATAATCTCTAAAGCCATTCTAGCGGCGGCGGTGTCGGCGGGGGATAAACCGGTAGTATAAATCCAGGTAGCGGCGCGATTGCGGATAAAATCGATAATTTTGGCGTTTCCGGTCACATATCCCCCTAAACTGCCTAAAGCTTTACTCAGGGTCCCCATCTGAATTAATTCCCGTCCCTGACAACCACAATATTCCACGCAACCTGTGCCATTTTCCCCCATAACTCCGGTAGCGTGGGCCTCATCCACCAAAACCATGCAATTATAAATCTCGGCTAGAGCGAGAATTCCCGCTAGGGGACAGATATCCCCATCCATACTAAACACTGTATCGGTGAGGAGCAAACAATGACGATAGTGATGACGGTGGGCTAATAACTGATTTTCTAAATCTTCGAGACTATTGTGCCGGTATTCTTTCACCGTGGCACCGCTTAACTTGGCTCCATTTTTGAGGCTAGAGTGATTGTATTGATCGCCTAAAATCAGGTCTTTCTGCCCCACTAAACAGGTAATTGTCCCCAAATTGGCTAAATATCCCGAACTAAAAACGATCGCGTCTTGGCTATTTTTAAAAGATGCGATCGCTAATTCTAAGTCTCGATGAATATCTCGGTGTCCACTTAATAGACGCGAGCCGGTGCTTCCAGTTCCATAGCGTTGTGTCGCTGCTATGGCTGCTGCGATCATTCTTTCATCGGCTGCTAATCCCAGATAATCATTACTGGCAAAATTAATCAGCGATCGACCCTCTAATTCTATAACGGCTCCGCCCCGGCCTTGAATGGTTTTAACCCTTCGATACCAATTAGCCCGATGGAGGGTTTTTAAGCTATCCTCGATCCAAGAATAAGGATGATTCATGGGCGATTGATCAATATAGTGGTTAGCTAGGGGAAAAATAGCCAGATTGTTGCCGAAAAAGGCTCTTTTAAGGGTTAATAGTTTCGTAAAAACGACAATCTTGACAGGGACCGGAGGGGTTAATCGCACAGCGTAACAGTTCGGATCTGGCGTTAAAACGACAACTAGCATCCCCCATCACCCAACGTCCTTCAATCAAACTTTTTTCGTTAGGAGTGGGAGCAGTTTGTACATAAAGGGATATTTTGCGTAAACAATAGCCACCAATCTTGTATTGATACTGGTGGTGACGTTCCAAAACCGCATAGGTTTGTCCTTTTAAGGCCAAATAATTACCCGGTTGTGGCATCCAATCCAACTGTATCTCTCCCAAACTTTGCCGAGGATGGGTCAGAATAACCTCCGTTAGTAATGAATCTTGCTCCATGATTATCCCTGTATTCTGGGCTACCTTTGCTCAATGGTAGCCTAGATCTCTGGCTCTCTTATTCTTTGTGTGATAAGTTTAACTTATATAATAGCGATCAATCTTTGTGTCCTTTGTGTCTCTGTGGTTCGTTCCACTCACTCTAGAATTGCCAATTTCCCGATTAGAGTAGAAGATAAACAGCAGGATTTTTCCGAGAATTTAGTTTATGGTTTACCCCATCCCGCCTGAAGATAATCTACCGCAAAAATTTCCGAAAATTCCCTTAGATCGTCGTGCCTATGCTTTCCTGATCGACTTTGCCTCGATCTGGTTTTTAAGCTCCTTTGCTAACGGTACACCCGTACTGCAATTCTTCCTTTTTCTCCTGATCTGGTGGTGTTTGCGGGTGTTATTGGTAGCGCAGAATCAGGGTCAGAGTTTAGGACGTTGGGCCTTGGATATGAAGATCATCGATCTACAACTTCAGCGTTTACCCGGAATTTTGGAGTTAAGCAAACGAGAGGCGATCGCTGGTGGCGGGGCAGCTTTAATGATGGTAGGGTTAAATACTTTTTTTGGCAATCCTTTAAGCTTGATTTTATTATCTTCGCCCCTTTTCGCCGATTGTGGTATGGCGATCGGTGATGAGCAATTGAACCGAGCTTTCCACGATCGCATCGGTGGCACGATTGTTATTCCCACCCGTCGAGGTTTTTCTCTCGATCTACGTTTAAGAAGGCTTTGGTATCAAGTTAAGGGCAGAATGAGAAGATAAATATCAGTTATCAGTGATCAGTTATCAGTGATCAGATTTAAGTTTTAAGTGAGCAGTATTAAATAGCAGTTTCCCAGTATCTTTTCACTGTTTACTGATCACTGATCACTGAAAAAGGCGGGATCGGCCGGGATCGAACCGGCGGCCTAGTGCTTAGGAGGCACTCGCTCTATCCAACTGAGCTACGACCCCAATTTTTTCCCTAACCATGATAAGACGTCCACGGCCAAATTGCCGATCACCATGGATTATTTAGGGGTTTTTTGGGGGGGGGTAATCTCGACTAATCAGGGAGAAAACGCCTCGATATCCACCCCCTTTCTGTTTTATGGCTGCGATTTTGGCAGTATGTTAATTTTATTTGCCCTTGAGGGCTTTTTGAAAATTCTTGCGATAGGCGGGATTAACAGCCAACAGAAGCGGCCAGAACAGTGTTAGAGCTAAACGATTGGGTAAACTGGAACTAAAATTAGTGCTTCTGTATCCATTCCAGAATTTCCAACCACCGGCACCATAAACAATTATTAAGATAAAAACAACGAGTCTCATGCCATCTCATCCTTAGATTTAGACAATTCACATCTCCTATTTTAAGCTTGGGTTTTGCCGGCTTGGGAAAAGAAAATATTGTTCTGAATCGGGGGGACGGTGTTAGAATGCCGGTTAGGAACTAGCTCGATCGAGGTCGGGAAACTAAAGCCATAATTTGCAAAAAATATTTAAAAACGGCGAAAAGATAGCCTTGGGAGGAAATTATGCGAGCGGTATTAATGGCAGGTGGTTCGGGGACAAGATTACGTCCGCTTACTTGTGATCTTCCCAAACCGATGGTACCGATTCTCAACCGTCCGATCGCCGAACATATTATTAATTTACTGCGAAAGCATGACATTACCGAAATTATCACCACCCTGCACTATCTCCCCGATGTCATGCGCGACTACTTTCAAGACGGCAGCGACTTTGGGGTAAAAATCACCTACGCTGTCGAGGAGGATCAACCCCTAGGCACCGCAGGATGTGTGAAAAA
This sequence comes from Microcystis sp. M015S2, assembly GCF_020245945.1. Taxonomy (NCBI): domain Bacteria; kingdom Bacillati; phylum Cyanobacteriota; class Cyanophyceae; order Chroococcales; family Microcystaceae; genus Microcystis; species Microcystis sp. M015S2. Next base: position 16,509 of record NZ_JADBTX010000114.1, on the reverse strand, counting down.
TATCGCCGAATGGTTAGATGATACCTTTCTGGTGATTAGTGGCGATAGTATCACCGATTTTGACCTGCAAAAAGCGATCGCATTCCACAAAAGTAAAAACTCGAAAGCAACCCTCGTCCTGACGCGGGTTGCCAATCCGATCGAGTTTGGGGTAGTGATTACCGACAAAGAAGGCAGAATTCGCCGTTTTATCGAAAAACCATCCACCAGCGAGATTTTTTCCGATACTGTCAACACCGGAACTTATATTCTCGAACCAGAAGTCCTCGATTATCTCCCCTACAAAGAAGAATCCGACTTTTCTAAAGATTTGTTTCCGCTGCTGCTGCAAAGGGGCGAACCTATGTATGGTTATGTGGCCGATGGTTATTGGTGCGATGTCGGTCATCTGGAGGCCTACCGAGAAGCGCAATACGACGCTTTATCCGGCAAAGTTAACCTAGAATTTCCCTATCGAGAAAAATCCCCCGGGGTGTGGGTCGGTACTAATACTTATATCGATCCTAGCGCCCACATTGAGGCCCCGGCCATGATCGGCAATCATTGCCGCGTTGGTGCAAATGTTCTGATCGAGAGGGGTTCGGTTATCGGCGATAATGTCACCATCGGTGCCGGTTCCGATCTGAAACGTCCCATCCTCTGGAATGGTGTGGTGATCGGGGATGAGGTCAATTTAGCCGCTTGTACGATCGCTAGGGGAACCAGAATCGATCGACGGGCCCAGGTACACGAAGGTGCGGTGATCGGACAATTATCGATCGTGGGGGAAGAAGCGCAGATCAACTCTGGAGTAAGAGTCTGGCCGAGTAAACAGATCGAATCGGGAGCCATCCTCAATATTAACCTGATTTGGGGAAATACTGCCCATAAAAACCTCTTTGGTCAACGAGGAGTATCGGGCCTCGCTAACATCGATATCACGCCCGAATTCGCCGTTAAACTGGGGGCAGCCTACGGTTCCATCCTCAAACCGGGGTCAACGGTAATCGTCTCCCGGGATCAACGTAGTGTCTCGCGCATGGTCAGTCGATCGCTGATTGCCGGTTTAATGTCCGTGGGGGTGAATATCCAAAACCTACAAGCGAATGCTTTACCGATTTCGCGGACTTTAGTGTCTAAATTAAACGTAGTCGGTGGCATTCACGTTCGTATTCACCCCGATCGCCCAGATTTTCTCTTAATCGAGTTTTTAGACGAAAAAGGGATTAATGTTTCCAAAGCGAGGGAAAAGAAAATCGAAGGGGCCTATTTCAAAGAAGATCTGCGACGGGTGGGAATGCAGGAAATCGGCAGTATGTCCTATCCGGCTGATATTCTTGATAATTACCGCAAAACCTTTGAAACTCAGCTAAATGTGGAGGCTATTCGCAATAGTAGTTCCAAAATCGTCATTGATTACGCCTACGGAGTCTCAGGAGCAATTTTACCGGAATTACTGGCCAAATTTGGCTGTGATGCCGTGGTTCTCAATGCCAGTTTACGTCAGAATGCTCTTTCCATGCAGGAAAGAGAGTTACTAATCCATCAATTGGGCCATGTGGTGGAGGCCCTGAAAGCGAACTTAGGGGTACAAGTTTCGGCCAACGGGGAACAATTAGTCCTCGTCGATGAGAGTGGTTTATCGATTCGCGGGGAACAATTAACTGCTTTAATGGTGAATACAATTCTGACCGCCCATCCTCGCGGTACAGTGGTAGTGCCGGTTCATGCTTCTAGTGCCGTGGAACAGATCGCGCGTCGTCACGATGGCCGGGTGGTGCGGACAAAAGCCAGTCCTAGCGCTTTAATGGAAGGATGTCAAACCAATCCTAACGTGGTTTTAGGAGGATCTGGGCAAACTGGCTTTATTTTTCCGCAATTACATCCCGGTTTCGATGCCATGTTCAGCGTGGCCAAACTTTTGGAGATGTTAACCATTCAGGAACGTTCTCTAGCTCAGGTGCGGGCTGAGTTACCGCGCATTTATAATAAAAGTACGGCGGTGCGCTGTCCTTGGAAAGTCAAGGGATCTTTGATGCGCTATCTGGTGGAAACTCACGCTACCGATAATCTAGAGTTAATCGATGGAGTCAAGGTGATTAATCCCCTTAATGATGACTGGGTATTGATTTTACCCGATGCTGGAGAACCTTTAGTGCATATCTACGCTAACAGTGAGCAGCGGGAATGGGTCGATCGGACAATTAAAGAATATCGTCATCGTGTCCAATATTTCGTCGAACATTACCAGGGCGAAATAGTGATGATTTAGGATTTTTATGCCCTATTATCCACGAAAATTGACTATGATGACTTTTTTGACCTAAAAAGTGTCTTAGCCCTGTAGATGCTCATTTTTTCCGCAAAAGGAAGGCGATTCGATCAGCCGCCGCCTCACCGCTGCGGATCGCTCCCTCAAAAAATCCCGGCCAGCGATCGGCCATTTCTGTGCCGGCCCAGTGAATCGGTCCGACGGGAGTAAAAAGAGCCTCGCCGAAACTTGTCCAGACTCCGGGGGGCATAAAAGCGGAATATGCGCCACCAGTCCAAGGATCCCCGGGCCAATCCACCTCATCGTAACTGATCGGGAAAAGAGCCTCTTGACCGAAATAAATAGCTAAATCCGAGAGGACGGCGGCACGACGCGCCGGTCCACTCATCGAGCGCCAACGGCTATAGCGATCGCCAACCACAAAGGTGGCGATTACCCCGACGCCGGTTTCAGGATCGGAACTATCAGCACAGAGTTCCAACCATTGACAATTTCCTTGGGCAACTCCCGCTAGTCCCTGTTTTCGCCAGAAAGGTTGCTCATAGGAAATCAGGATTTTAGCGCAGCATCCCATCGGTACTCGTTGGGTTAGTTGTTCTCGCTGGGGTGGCAGCGGGGGATGATAAATAATGCGGCCGGCAAGATGGGGCGGCATGGCAATGATGGCAAATTTCGCAGTAAAAGTGTTCTGGCTGGTTTCTACGGTGACACCGGCCGAGTCATAATTAAGGCGAACAACCGGTTCCCCCAGTCGAATTTGCTCTCCTAACTCCGCCGCGATCTTGTCGGGGATTTGTCCGGCTCCGCCATGGATCAGTTCGGCTTCTGGATGTTCGGCCTGAGGGGCGCAATTTTGTCCCCAAAGAACGTGCAGCAGTGAAACTTGCTGGGGTTCGGCCGGTCCGAGAAAACCCACTGCACGCACCATATAAGCAAAATACCATTGACCAAAATCTGTGGTGGTGTTTTCTTCAATCCACTGGGCAAAAGTTTTACTGTCTAGTTTTTTGGTGTGATCGTTGCTTTGGGGATAACCGGAAGGTAGGGTTTTGGCTAGTTCTTGAAAACGCGCCCATGCTGACATCGCATCTTGCCATTCTGCCGCGCCGATATCGGGTACTTCTCCCTCGTGGAAACCTTGAAAAAAACCTTTGAATTCATAGCGTTTGTTGTTGAACACTAGGACGGTTTTTCCCTGATTGGGAGAGGGAAAACGACGTATTTTATACTCATCAAGGAGGGCTAAAAAACGCTCTTGGGTTGGGCCTACCCACTGACCACCTCGATCGATCCACTGTCCCGAGGGGAGATATTGACCAGACATTCTGCCACCGTAACGATTTCGCGCTTCGATCACCAGAACTTGATGACCTCGCCTCTGGAGATTACGCGCAGCGATTAATCCTGCTAATCCTGCCCCGATCACGATACACTCATAGCTAGTCAATTGGAGATTTGCCATGATTTTAGCTCCACAGAATATTTGATCATTAACAATTATTATTCTCCCCGATTTTTGCCTCAGTTTCTCTATCCATTGGCTCTTTTAATTAAATTATCTGCTACCATCAATGTTTGATCTTATTAGCGATCGCTTAAGCCAACACCTAGAACAAATTGTCCGAGAAAGAAACCCTTTTTTCTCTAGTCAAGGACATTTTTATGTGCGAGAATACCTGCGACAAGAGTTAGGCAATTGGGGAAAGGTTGAATCACATTTTTTCTCATTTCAGGGAAAAGTTTACGAAAATTTAATCTTGGATTTGCCTAACAACAGTCAAAAACCTCCGATTTTAATTGGCGCTCATTATGACACGGTGCCGGGGTCGCCGGGGGCCGACGATAACGCCACGGGATTAGCGGTATTATTAGAATTAGCGAGGTTTTTTGGGGAAAATCAGGCTAATTATCCAATTCGTTTAATTGCCTTCGATCTAGAAGAATACGGATTACTGGGGAGCATTGCCTACGCAGAAAAATTAAAACAAACTAAGCAGGATTTAAGGTTAATGTTATCCTTAGAAATGCTCGGTTACTGTGATAAAAATCCCCATTCTCAAAAATATCCAGCTTTTCTAGAATATTTTTACCCCAACACTGGGGATTTTATCGCTTTGATTGGCAATCTCAAAACCCGCAAGGATTTAATTTTTCTCAGTCGAGTCCTGCGAGAAAATCAAACTCCCTGCGAATGGTTGCCCGTAATTTTTGGAGGTTATATCGTCCCCGATACTCGACGCAGCGATCATTCTCCCTTTTGGGATTGCGGTTATTCGGCAATTATGGTGACAGATACTGCTAATATGCGTAATCCCTATTATCATAGTTCTCGGGATACAATCGCTACTTTAGACTTAAATTTCCTAACAAGAGTCTGTCAAGGTCTTTGTTTTGGATTGCAATCTTTACCGATGAGATAAAAGTTAGCGTTAGCGTAACGCACCAATCCCAGTTAGAAACCCAACATTATTGATGACATTGGTGTGGTTGGGTTTCGCTCAAGCGTCACTAATATTTGACAGACAAAAGTTATTATTGCTCAACCCAACCTACTGCTTAAGTCACTTGTCTTGGCAAAATTAAAGTCTATCCCGTGTTTTTCCATATCGATGTTGTTCTTTCGATCATCTCACTCAAACTGGATTTTTTGTACTTCACCGCCGAACAATTTTTAAAAATTCCCTTGGTGTAACGATCTCTGTTTTCCCATAGCGTTGCAGTATAAGCAAATCATTGTCACCAGTAATGAGATAGCGTGCTTCCCCACTGGTTGCCAGATTTAGGAATTTGTTATCGTCTCGATCTCGGCAAATTTCAGTGTGGTCAGTAGGTCTAATCAGCAGCGAAATTTCCAAAATTCTTACTAGCAGTTGTCGGCGCTGCTCCAGTGTAATGTACCTCTCGAACTTTGGGAGAAGAAGTTTTGTGACCAACTCGCCTATGGTTGCGGGACTTTGCAGAATAATAAAGTTATTAATCGCGTATTCTACAGCCAAAGCTGGTGTTGTCGTACTGCTTAAGGCGAAGCTTATAAAGACGTTCGTATCGATAACAATGGGTTCACGATTCATCTACTAAAAGCTCTTCCAACTTCTCATCAGTCAATCCCTGACTCTTGGCATAAGCACGAATTTCATTCACCACTTCCATCAAGGCTTGGGTGGTTTCTTCCTGTTCGTTCCCCGTCATCTCATGATTCTCGATGGTGAAATCGACACACGCATGAGCGGATAAGCCTAACTGCTCGATCGCTGTGGGAATCTCGCTAATTTTAACGTTTCGGATCGTTGCTTTCATGTTTTCAAAGTAGCACAAATACAAACTTAAAACAACCCTCTCATTACTTTTTGCTCGGTTTCCTTCTTAATCTTGAGTGTAGCGTGTAGGGTGCGATCTTCGTTAGCGTAACGCACCAATCCCAGTTAGAAACCCAACATTCTTAACGACATTAGTGTGGTTGGGTTTCGCTTAAGCGTCGCTAATATAGCGGTGTGCAGTCGTATGAAGTACAGTGTCACGAGCTATAAACCATGCTAGGCAAAGCTTGGTCTGTATCTCACTCAAGCGCTTACCGCTATAGTAGTATCCTAACATCGGCAACAAATAAACCTCCGCAAACCATCTGTAACCATTGCTGGCGAACAGAATTTAGTTGGACGATCAGTAATGTGGTCAAAACAGTTATCGTAGGGCGTTGACATATTTTTTTCTCCGAATCACCCATAATCTTATTTTAACCGTTCAGGGGGCGGTTATCAAGTAGCCATTAGTTTTGTAATGGGGATTTATGCCCCGCTCCAAAAACTTTTCGCCTTAAGGCGAGGTTTTAGACCCGATTTTTTCGATAAAAGCAGACCACAGGGGAACTTTTCACAGCACCAAAGCTCTGCAAGAATTATCACTTTAAGCGGTGACATTTTCTGTTTCTGCTGGTTGAATTTCCGGCATTTCTACTTTAATTAAACTCACTCTAGCACGATAAAGTAGTTTTTCCCCATGACGATAGCCCCGATAACGAACTAAAACGGGTGTACCGATTGCTGCTTGACCATCGATCAATTGATGGATTTGCGGATCATAACTAACATGATCACCGACACTGTCAATTGGTTGCACTCCCCAGCGCTCCAGTAACTGCATAATCGGTTTAACTAGGGAGAGGATTTTGACGGCTGCTAGGTCGGGATTTTTGCGGGCAACGGCCTCGGCCGTGGGCCATTGAACTAACCAAGATTCGATCGCTTCGATGCTTTGACGTTGAAATTCTGCGGCTAATTCTTCTTTTTGCTTGTCTAATTTTTGCTGTAAATTTTGATATTCTTGTTCGAGAATTTTTAATTCCCCTGAACGATCCTCTGTCCCCATCGTCGGGATTTGAAAATGAGCGAGGAGATCGCTAACTGGCAGCTGCATCGCATTAGCTAATTTCACCAAAGATTCAGAGGATAATTTGGCGATTAAACCATGGCGAACTCTCTGCAATTGCCAAGAAGATAGACCCGATAACTGACTCAATTCTTCCAGATTTTTACAGCCAATTTCTGCCATTAACTGCTCTAATTTTTGCCGATGATATTTATATAAGGACTCATTCATGGGACTTCTCAGCTTAAGCGATGTGTTTAGCTAAAACGGATTTAGGAGCGCGACGAACTCGACAGAGAATTGTTTCTTTACCGAGACGCTGATGAGCGGCAAAGCGATGGCAACCGGAAAAACCGTAGTAGTTACCATCCACCTCCAAAACATCGATCGGTTCTCGTAATCCCTCCTCAGCGATCGATTGCATCAACTGATTAACTTTTTCGGGATCGGTTTGTCGCGGTAAAGGACGACGAATTTGGGACAGAGGAATGTTTTTAATTTCCATAGTGTCCTCACTATAGCACATTTAGGCTAAACTGAAGATAAGTTGACTCGGTTGCTGATGCAGTGGTCTGCCTCGCTGCCGGCAGTTTTCTTAACACAGACAAGATTTTATCACTCAATTCCCTCCTTTGCTGACTATGACTATTCCTCCTATCAGTGAAAAAATTATCCAGCAAAATAGCACCAATGCTTCCTATCAGCGCGGTCAATATTATTACGATAACGGTGCGGTTATTTCTCTTTGGCAACGGGGGTAAAATCTACAAGCTTTAGTGAGTGGTAGTGAGGTTAAAACCTATCGAGTTGCTATCGATTTTAACCAAGATAATCTTGAGAATTTCTCCTGTTCTTGTCCCTAGTATTACGAGGGTTGTTGTAAGCATATTGTGGCGGTTTTATTAACCTGTTCTCGCCAACCAGAATTAATTATCAAAAAAGCCTCTCTAGAGTAGTTATTGACACCGATCGATGAAAGTAAATTAAGAAAATTGCTTAATCATTTAGTGGCTAAACACCCAGAAATTATCGAGACAATTGATAAGTTTTTAGTGCCAGCTACCCCACTTAATAAAGCGGTAGGAAAGATAACTATTAATATCAAAACTTATCGTAATACTGTCCGTAATCAACTGCGGCAATTCCTGCGAGCGATCGAAGAAGATTACTACGAAGAAGAGCCAATTTCTAATGAAATTTACGCCCTAGTGGATGAAGCCCAAGATTATTATCAAAAGGGAGAACCAGATAATGCGATCACTATTTTAGAAGCAATTATTAGCGCCTGTATCGAGGAATGGGATGATTTAGAAGATATGGAATGCCGATTTTGAGATGAGTTTAGTGGCCTTACAACAGGGATGGGGCGATCCAGTTTTAGAGAAGATTTTACGGTGAGAATCGGCTAATTTTTCAGAAATGTGGTCAGAGAATATCCGCGATTATGCCCAAACATTAACTTCTATTCGCTTTACTACCCGTCTTTTTCCTTATCGCGAACTCAGGTTACTGTAGGATTTTAAAAATGGCGATCGCTCTTAGAGCAAGATTTCCAGTGCCAAAGTGAACCCCGGAACCACATCCTCCCCGCTTAAAATCGCGTTGGCGGGATAACAGGTAATCGTACCATCCTGACGGTAGACAAAAGCCTGTTGATTCTGGCGATCAATTAACCAGCCTAACTTAACCCCGTTCTCCCGATACTCTGCCATTTTCCGCTTTAACTTGCTTAAACTATCGGTTTTAGAACGGATCTCGATCACGAAATCTGGCGCGAGATCGAGAAACTCATCTTCCCTTTGCTGCCACCCAGACGGTAAACGCTCTTTAGCGACAAAAGCCACATCAGGAGAGCGTACCGCGCTATTAGCCAGCTTAAAACCGCCGCTAGAACTAAAGACTTCCCCTAATTGGTTTTGTTCAACCCAAATCGCCAGACGGGTTATCGCTTTTACTTCTCGATTCGCCGAAATACTTCCGATCGGTGCCATAGTGACTAAGGTTCCATCTGCATTGCGTTCAAAGCGTAATTCCGGGTTCTGACAACTGAGGCGAATTAATTCCGCATCAGTAATCGTCGGGGATTTGCTTACCATATTGCATCAAAAAAAACAAGTATTTTTCACTAAATGATAACAAAGCGATGCCGATTGCCGCGCTTTTTCCTTTTGTATCCGAAAGGAAAAAAAATTGATTGCCCTATCCTGCATATTCCCAAAAAAACAACCGATGAATTAGGTAGAAGTTCAAATCACCCTCACCGAGGAACTAGCCATGAAATCCTTTGCCCTTCTCACCACCGTCAGTCTAATCGGCCTCTCCACCCTCGCCACTGTTCGCCCCGTCATCGCCCTAGAGAGCCGACAACCAGTCGAAACCCGGATCGCTCAAGCGAACTACAAAGAAGCGATCGCCCACTTTAACCGGGGAATTAACTACATCCAACAGGAAAAATATGATCTCGCCCTCGCTCAATTCACCAGAGCGATCGAACTCGATCCAGACTATACCGAAGCTTACCTCGGTCGGGGCATGATTTACACGATTCGCGAACAATGGCGGCCGGCGTTTCAAGACCTGAACACCGCGATCCGACTAAACCCCCGCGCTGCCTACGCTTACCATTTCCGCGGTATCGTCCATCTCGCATTTAACCAGAGACAAAATGCGATCGCCGATCTAACAACGGCCGCCGAATTATTTCGCCAGCAGGGAAACACAGAAATGTACAACAGCGCCATAGAAGCACTACGGCAGATAGGTGCGTAAGTTGCAAGGGAGAGCGATCGCTCTCCCCCTCTAAACTTTTGTGAAAAAAGCAACCTGAGGACTTAAAACTTAATCGCATAATTGGAAAAAAACCAACGATAACATCCTTGCAAGTATCCCCCGACTAAAGAGGAGCCAACCCGATGAAACCAATTACTTTCACCCTATCGGTGCTACTGGCCACCACTGGCCTACTCGTTCAACCAGGAGGCTTCCCGATGGAAAACGTTCGACCCCTCCTCGCGCAGGAGCAGACCGCTTCTAGAGTCTATCAGAAAGCCAGCCCCGCCGTCGTCACCGTCAAAAATGGCAGCGGCCACGGTAGCGGCTTTCTCGTCAGTCCCGACGGTATCATCATTACCAACGCCCACGTTGTTGCGGACGGACCGCGGGTGGTGACGGTGAAATTTTCCAACGGACAGCAGGCCTCGGCAGACGTGATCGGCTTCGCTAAAAATGGCGTGGATCTGGCCGTCCTGCGGATTTATAACCGCCAAAACCTGCCCTATCTTCCCCTCGCCCGTCCGAACTCCGCCAAAGTCGGCGAAAGCGTTTTCGCCATCGGCACACCCTTAAACGAGGACTATCAAAACACCCTCACCCAGGGCATTATCAGCCGTCTCGACCCCGAAAAAGGCATTGTGCAACACAACGCTAATATCAACAAAGGCAATTCCGGCGGGCCGCTTTTGAATTCACGGGGGGAAGTGGTGGGGGTTAACGTCGCAGGCGATATCGGGAGTTACGTTTACGACGGTGCGGGAAACCCGATCGGCCTTACCCAGAGCGGCATTAATTTCGCCGTTTCCCTCGATCGCCTGCAAGCTTTCCTCACCGCAGTTAAAACAGGTGATGTCTCCACCGTCTCAACATTAGGACAGGACGATCAGGTACAGATCCTGAGGCTCCCTCTTAACGGTCAGACCGTTCAAGGCAACTTGACCAAAGACCAAAACCAACAATATTACGGGTTCGAGGGTCGTGCCGGACAGAAAATCGTTCTGGATATGAACAGCAACGAGATCGCTCCCTATCTTGTCCTCTATCGCGTTCTCCAATCTTCCGAGGGGACAAAATACCCAGAGGTCGCCCGTAGTAACCAGCGCGTCGATCGCGCCCCCGGGGATTTTAACGCTCGACTTGTAACCGAATTACCTGCCGATGGAGTTTATATCCTAGTGGCTACCTCTCGCGAAGGGGGTGAATCGGGTCGCTACACCCTCAACGCCGCCGCTAACCCTTAAATAATCCCATTTTGACCCTAATCACGATTCTAATCCCTATTTTCTGAGGAACTATCCCTATGAACTCTAGATATATTTCCCACCGTCTCGCTTGCGTCGGCCTCCTCGCCACTGTCCTCCTCGGTGGTATCGCCCCCGGTTTCAGCCAATCGACCACCCCGAATGGCGTCACCTTCTTCTGTAAAGAGGTGTTCGATCGCGCATCGGGAGGAAAAATCCCCGCTACCCTCGCTTGGATTCCCCAAAGGAGCGGCAATGTGCGGATTATCGGCTGGAAATCGGAATATTTCTCCAAACGTTCCCCGGTTCGTTGCGAGGAAGTCACGCAAAAATTCCAGAAAGCATATAATCAAGGGCGTTTTAACTATCTCACCACCGGCCGGGCGAAGGGATACCCGATCATCTGCAGCGTTTCACGATCCGGCGATCCCTGCGATGGTAATAGCCAACTTTTTACCCTTAAACCCCACGATAATCCAGATTTAGTCTTGCAACAACTCATGGACATCCTAGAGGGGAAAAGCTCGGATATGCTCCTCCAGAATTCCGGAGATAAAACCTATATCTCGATGACGGAGTTTTTCGCCAAAGCACCACTCGCCGATCGCGACGCACCCTGTGGTACGAGATCTGCTGGCCCGCAAAATAACTGCACCCCGACTCGATAGAATTCTCCCCCATTTCGTCCCGAATTTCCCCATAATAACCATGTTGAAACCCTTTCCCCTACTCCTAAGCCTCCTACTTCTGCCCGTCGTACCGGTTAAAGCGCTATCCCCTTTCTCTGCTCCGGCGATCGTGGCGGAAGACAGCCCAAACGCGCAGATCGAGCGATCGATCCGTCAAGTCACTGTTAAGATTACTAGCGAGATAAATCGGGGATCGGGAATCATTATCGGGAAAAAAGGCAGTATATACCTCGTTTTGACCAACGCTCACGTTACCCGCGGCGCGACCACCCTACAGATCCAAACCCACGACGGCCAAACCCGCACAGCCTCGATCGCGCCGAATTCCCTTTTAAAAGATAAGGATCTGGCCCTGGTGGAGTTTAGCGATACCAGGGATTATCCGATCGCTAAAATTCGCGCCATTTCCCCGGATGCGGAACTAGATATCACTGTAACCGGTTATTCCGCAGAAACGGGGCAGTACACCACCGATAACGGGAAAATTGAACAAACAAGGGATCGACCCCTCCGGGAGGGCTACAGCGTCGGTTATAGTGGCGATATCGTGCAGGGAATGAGTGGCGGTGGTATCTTTTTCGAGGATGAGTTAATCGGCATTAACGGGCGATCGGCCCATCCGATTCTCTCTAACTACATCTACGAAGACGGCACAAAACCCACAGACGCAGAAATCCAAAAGATGAGAGCGGTTAATTGGGGCATTCCCCTTCATACCCTATTAACCTACATCCGTCCCGAAATCCTGACCGCGTACCAATTACCCTTACCGAAAAGCTCACCGGGCATCGAAAACCCCACCTATACTGGCTATATCGCCCAATTAGAAATAAAAGCGAAGGGTTTCACCGTCCGGATCGATAGTAGCAGTCAGGCCAACGGTAGCGGCGCAATTATCGCCCGCGAAGGAAAAACCTACACTGTCCTGACTACGGATCATGTCCTCTGTGAGAAAATCTCCGAGGAGAAAACCTGTGCCGATTACACCTATACCCTCACCACCAGCGACGGCAAAACCCTTCCCCTCGACCGAAAAACCATTATTCGACAGGAAGGGGTCGATCTGGCCATTTTTACCTTCGAGAGTAACGAGAATTATCCGGTCGCAGAAATCGCCAACTATAGCCCCAATCGAGAGAGTCCCGTTTTTGTGGCGGGATTTCCCAAAATCGGCGATAAACGAGCGGGATGGCTTTTTAGCGGCGGTGCAGTGAAAAGTCAGGAGGAAGGACTTCTCGCCACGCGACAGAGTGATTTTACGATTACCCAAAGTGGGGCATCGATCAGAGTTAGTTCCCTGAGCGGCGGTTACGATATGGTCTATACCAGTATTACCTTCGGCGGTATGAGCGGCGGTCCAGTCTTAAACGCTGCAGGACAGGTGATCGGTATTCACGGGCGCTCTGAGGGGGTTAAGGGTAAAATTCAGCTAGGTTTTAGCTTAGGGATTCCGATTAGTAGTTTTATCGGTTTACAGGAAAAATTTCGAGTTAAATTATCTTCTTTCGTTACCGCTCAACCCCAGTTAACAGCACAACAACAGCAGGAGATCGATCGCACTCTTGTCAGTGTAGAGATACCGGAAACCAACGCCTCCGCAGACATCTGGATCGAGCGGGGAAATCAACTCTGGCGCTTGAAAAAAGACGAGCGGGCCCTGCAAGCCTTCGATCAGGCGATACAATTAAACAATCCCGAATACACCTATTTAGCTTGGTACGGTAAGGCAAGAGTTTACGGGCGCAAATACAAAGCTCGGGAAGCGATCAAAGCCCTCGATCAAGCCCTCGCCACCCTACCCGCTCGCGAGAAAGGTTCGGAATTTCACGCGGAAATTTTAAATTATCAGGGTGTATTTTATAAGCAGGTGAATCAATCCGAAAAAGCGATCGATAGTTTTGAACAAGCGATCAAAATCTCTCCCCAGAATCCCAACTATTACAATAGTCTATCGTCGGCACTACAAAACGTAAAACGTTACGATCGAGCCTTAGCAGCGATTAACCGCGCTATAGAAATCGCTCCTCGCTCCAGTTGGTATAGCAATCGCGGGAATATATACAAGGACCTAAAAAAATGGGATCTCGCTTTAGCTGATTATAATCAAGCTCTGACGTTGAATCCGAATAACTCTAGGGCTTATATAGCTCGCGCCGATGTGTACGAAGAGCGGAAAGAATGGGATTTAGCCCTGGCTGATTATAACCGAGCCATCGAGATCGATGCTAATTTCGCGGCAGCCTACCGGTCCCGGGGAATTTTTTACACGGAGCGAAAACAATGGGATTTAGCTCTAGCGGATTTTAACAAAGCAATTACCATCGATCCTAATGATCCTAACTCTTATGAAATGAGAGGTATTTTTTATATTTTTCAAAGTGAAGAGGAGTTAGCGATCGCCGATCTCACAAAAACGATCGAAATTAATCCCTATTCCGTTGTCACCTATTTAATGCGCGGTTTCGCTTACGAAAAATGGCAAAAATGGGATTTAGCTCTGGCGGATTATCAGAAAGGAATCGAACTCGATCCGAATTCCGGCCTGGGTTACGAGACTCGCGGGCAATTCTATACGGAGCGGCAAGAATGGGACTTGGCCCTAGCGGATTTTAATAAAGCGCTCGAACTCGATCCGAATTCCGGCAACGGTTACCAGTTGCGGGGAAGTCTTTACATTAACCAGAAAAAGTGGGATCTCGCTCTCGCCGATTTGAACAAGGCGATCGAACTCGGTAATTTTACTGGTTATGTCGGTCGAGGAAATGTTTATTTTCAACAACAAAAGTTGGCTCTGGCCCTCGCTGATTTTAACAAGGCGATCGAACTCTCGCCAAACCCCGAATTCGCTTACGGAGTTAGAGCAATTTTATACTGGGATCGAAAAGAATGGGATCTGGCCCTCACCGATTTAAGCCAAGCGATCCGAATTAATCCTTATTTCGAGTTAGCCTATCGCTATCGGGGAGATATTTATCGCCATCAAAATCAATTCGATCTCGCCCTCGCCGATTATAACAAGGCGATCGAGCTTAATAGTAACGATGCAGAACTGTATTACAACCGTGGGGAAATTTACCGACAACAGCAAAAATCGGATATCGCCTTAGCTGATTACAGTCGGGCGATCGAACTCGATCCGAAATACTGGTCGGCTTATTTACAACGTTATATTATTTATGATCAACAAAAGAAATGGGATTTAGCGATTGCAGATATCACGAAAGTTATCGAGATCAAGCAATTTCCCAATGCCTACGTCGCACGCGGCCTCAAGTACCTAGAATGGCAAAAATGGGATTTAGCTCTAGCGGATTTTAATCAGGCAATTGAGATTAAGTCAGACGATGCTTCGTTTTACTTTACGCGAGGAATGCTTTACTATCAAACTCAAAAATGGGATTTAGCTCTAGCGGATTTTAATCAGGCAATTGAGCTTAAGCGAGACGATGCTTCATTTTACTCTACGCGAGGAACCCTTTACTATAAAACTCAAAAATGGGATTTAGCTCTAGGGGATTTTAATCAGGCGATCATTCTCGACCGCAAGCTCAAGGACTCTTATAATTTCCGGGGAGAAATTTACAAAAGACAAAAACGCTATCCCGAAGCTCTCCAAGACTATCAAAAAGTTATCGAACTGGACGAAAAAGATCTGATTGCGATTACCAATATTGGCTTAATTCATTACGAACAAGGCGATCTAAATTTGGCTAGTAGCCAATTTCAAAAAAGTCTTGAAATTAACCCCCAATCTGCCGAAAATCAGCTGGCTCTCGCTGTTACTCTCTACCGTCAAGGCGATACAGGGAAAGCGATCAAACTTGCTAAAAGTGCGCTTACAATCGACCCTGAATTTGCTCAGGTTGAAACCCTGCAAAAAAATCTCTGGGGTGATAAAATCATCGCCGATGCTCGAAAACTGTTCTCGCAACTGTAGTAGTTTTCTAGGTTGGGTTGAGCGAATAAATATGTTAAATAAAACCTCTCAATTCTCAGGGAAAGGGAAACCCAACATTTCAGTTATCAGTGATCAATGATCAGTAATATTCCCCCAACAGAATAATATGGCAACTTATGAAAAGGTGATGCAGATTTTACGCGAATTAGGGAGGTGACAAATGATAAAAACACCCGTTGATTTATACCGTAGAGGTAATGCTACATCTCCCAGAATCGATCATGTTCGTCCTAACAAAGATATTGCCATCTATGAAAATAATGGGCAAATATGGGTAAAAGAAACCCTTGTCGATGGACAAACACCTGGGGGAATTTCGACCTTTTCCGTTCAGGGAATAGGAAACAACTGGTGGAAACTAGATCGGGGAATTTCTATTCCCAGTGAGCTAGAATTAATTAATGATCGAGGTAATCACTGGTTATGGAAACCCTTATTTCCCATGTCAATAGAAACCTATCAACAAGCTTTAAGGGTAATTGGTGAATTTTTTTATCGTGTAAGTTGAGGTAAACTATGAAAACTCTATCATTTAAAGACATCCAATTTATTATCGAAGCTCTCGAATCCCTTCTCAAAAATTATAGTGACCGTATTCAACAAATAGAAGCTCTCGAAAACTATGAAGATGAAATTTCAGACTTAAGTAATGATTCTCTATTTTTACAAGAATTAATTACTGACTTACAAAATCAACAAACACAAGAATTGGCTCTACTTGTGCCTGAATTTGATTTGCAAAAAATGCCTTTACAAACATTAATTAAACAAGGAAAAACCCTGTCAATTGAGGAAAAATTAATCTTAGTGGAATCTCTAACTTCATCAATCCGCGAAGAATATAATCTAATGCGAACCTGAAATGAGAAATCAATGATTACTTATTTAGCCACCGTTCATAAAATCCGTAGTCGTGGTCTTTTATAGGCTAAATTAAAACAAACCAAAAAAGCCAAAATTGACCTAGAACAAGCAGCTATATTATTCCGCCAATAGAATAATATAGTTGGTTTTGAAACGGTGATGCAATTTTTACGCGAATTAGGGGGATAAGTGGGGGGTTGTGAATTATCAGTATTTAGTGTTTTCTAGTCTATAGCAAAGAGCGGGATAGTTAGGACATAATAGAGAAAAAGAAATGAGGAGAAGCTTTCATGGCAGCACCCTATAGTGATGATTTAAGACAGAAAGCAGTGAGTGCCGTAGAGCGAGGGGAGAAAAAAAGCCATGTCT
>NZ_JADBTX010000113.1:0-5166 GCF_020245945.1 Microcystis sp. M015S2 | reverse complement strand
AGAAGTTTGAACATATCCTACTCTTTCTTGTCTTTCGTACCATGCTTGTGTTCGTTCGTGGAGAGCTTTATTGTAAACTAATCTTACACAGCCCAAAGTGCGCCGCAATAGCGACTCTTGTTCGGGTGTGGGGTAAAATCGGTAAGAATAGGCTTTTTCCATGTCTCATATTTTAGCATATATTTCGTAAATGTGCTAATATTTAACAGCAAAGCCGCCGTAAAACGGCGGGGTTTCAGACCCAAATTTTCGATGAAATTCTAGAAGGTTATGAGTATGGTTCTAGTATCCAACGGGCAATCAGCCATTATTCGTACAGAGCGTGGATTGACAATCGCCGGTACGCGAATTACCCTTTATGATGTTATGGATTACCTAAAGGCTCAGTATCCCCCCAAGCTGATTCGTGAAAAACTTGGTCTTAATGATAGACAGATTGATTCAGCCCTAGCATACATTGAGACTCATTGTACTGAGGTTGAAGCCGAGTATCAAGAATGCTTGCAGACAGCGACAGAAATTCGTCAATACTGGGAAGAGCGAAATCGTGAGCGATTTGCCAAGATTGCGGCGATGCCCCCTAAGCCTGGTCAAGAAACCATTCGTGCGAAGCTTCAAGAGTGGAAAGCACGCATTGAATCTCAATCATGAACTTTCTGATTGACTACAACTTAACGGGCGATGTTGTTTTATTCTGGGGAACCCTCTCAGCAGAAGGATGGCTTGATCTTTTGCCCATCCGCTTCTTCACCTTTCAGGATGTTGGATTGCCGATGGATAGTAGTGATCGGGTTGTTTGGCAATTTGCTCAAAACACTCAGATGATTTTAATTACAGCAAATCGAAATATGAAAGGAATTGATTCGCTGGAACAAACCATACGTGAAGAAAATACACCCGCTTCCCTGCCAATTCTGACAATTGGAAACCCTGAGCGCTTTGATGAAAGTAGCTATCGGCAAAGATGTGCTACCCGCTTGATTGAGATTTTATTTGATCTAGAAAACTATATGGGAGTCGGTCGAATTTTCATCCCATAAGACTGTTGTTGAAAAGCATTCTTCAGGTAGAACCTGAAAAGAGCGTTCCCAGGTAGAAACTGGGAACGAGATGATGAGATAATCGTTATTAGGGTTTTATACAATTCCAAGGATATGACAAAGCTATTAGAAGAGGCGATCGCTCAAGTCAAACAACTCCCCGAATCAGAGCAAAATAAGATTGCCGCAATGCTCATAAAGCAGCTTGAATCCAGATCCCCAGAGTATGATTTTTGGGACGAGTTTGACCAAATCTTAGAAGAGTGCCAGATGAATACAGGAATTTCCGATTTGTCCTATCAGCACGATCATTACATTCACGGGCTACCCAAGCGAGAGCTAGAATCGTGAGGAAGGTTTTTGTTGATACGGCAGCCTGGATTGCCTTAATTAATGCTGATGATGTTTTTCATGAACAAACCAAGCGTGTTAAGGCGAATCTTCAACAACAGAAATGTCAGCTTATAACAACAGATTTTGTTTTATTGGAAGTGGCTGATGCTCTGGTTTCGCCGAAAATTCGCTCTCAAACAATTAGATTTATTAATCACCTCAACAATCTAATTGGTTTACAGATTATACCGCTCAATAAATCTCTTTTCGATGAGGGTTGGAAACTTTATAGTCAGCTTCTTGATAAAGATTGGGGGCTAACTGATTGTATTAGCTTTGTCATTATGCAGCAAGAAGTAATTACATTAGCCTTTACATCAGATCGGCATTTTGAACAAGCAGGGTTCACTCGACTGCTAAATCCTTCATACAGTGAACAGTGAACAGTTATCAGTGGAAAAAACTGATATGGCGCTATTGAGAGGAATGATCTAAATTGAAGAGCGAGTTCCCCTATATTGAATTTCGCCAGTCTCCTTTGGGGCGACAACCCTACCTCAAAAACTCCAGTTTGGCTCTCTGGGAAGTAATTCAAATTGCTCAAAGCTACGCGCTAGATGAACAAAAAACGGCGGCACATTTTCATCGACCCCTCGAATGGGTCCGCTCTGCTTTGCTCTATGCTGAAGCTTATCAGTCAGAAGTGGAAAAGTCGATCGCCTAGGCTCAAACCCTCAATGAAACGACACTCAAACGACTCTTACCCCAATTGGAAACAATTACGGTTTCTCCTGATTCCCTATGAGTGAGTGGGAAATAGCTAAAATGCTAAACCCTGTCTAACTTCTATACCGATATTCATCTATAGCAATTTCCATAGTTGTGAGGTACAAAGTCTTAGGTTTTGACGAGTCAGGAGTTAAGATTTTGCTGTACCTCATGAGATTGGGAAACGCTATATTTCGGTATGATGAAAAAAGAAAAGAGATTTATATACTAGCAGGTGAAACTCTTAGCTTTATCATATTAACTAACGGAAATGTGGAGTTTGAAGATGAATCATCAACCTGATTTTTACCAAATGTCTCGCCCAGAATTAAGAAAATATGTCCTCTCCCATCGAGAAGATGATGAAGCCCTAAGAATTTATATGGATAGAATGCGAACTGAATCAGGTGTAACTAGATTTACCCTTACTCCTAGTCAAGAAGACATGAAGAAATTAGAAAAATTTCTCAAGGCAAAAATGGATAAATAAAATCAATTTAACTTGCTTGTGCCAAGGCTCTACCTTTTATTCAGTGAACTGGGAGTAATGAGGTGCAGCGACTTTCTTACCCGTTCCCCCATTCCCTTATCAAACCCTAGAAATCATCGGGAATAATCCATTGGGTCGGTTGCGTCAGTTTTTTTAGTTTAGCGGCTTCGGCCATTTCTAACATCTTGTCCAAAGAAGTTTCGGCAATAAATTTAGCTGCTTCGGCGGCATGAGCTTGATTAGGACATTTATCGCCTAAAATACAACCATTTAGGCAATCTACCGCACAATTTACCTGTTTTTCCATAAAAAATCTCTTTTTCTGACTAGATTTGGTCTTTATATTCTAACCCAACTTTTTTCAGTACCCAAGCAAAATTAATTACCATCGAAAATGAGGTAATTGACCACGGCTCGACTGAGCTCACGGCCGAAGCCCACACCCTATCCCTAGGAAAAACTTTTTCAGCAAACCCTAGGTAGGTAATTATGCCAGTTAAGAAAGCGGCACGCTTAACCTTCTTGGGGTTATGGTGATGAGCAAATATTAATGTAGGGGCGCAATGCTTGCGCCATAATGTGACATTCTGAACATTTTTCGGGCAATATCCCAGAGATTTCCTATCCGGCCTCGTTGAGCGGTAGGGAGGGATAAACTTGACGCTGATTTGGTAGGAGCTAGAAAGATTGCGCTCAGAGCCTTACTTATTCGGCAAACTGGGTCAATTGCTATAGAAGTTCTCATCTAAGATTTGCTCTTGGGAGAAAGGACAAATTTGAGGATAATCATTTTCTGGGGGAATCTGAACACCAAATTGAGCTAGTTTACCTTCCTTAATTGCCACTTGACGAGCATCTGGATAAGCTTCCTCGATGGCAGTTTTTAGATAGGATTTCAGAGAAGGAGTATTGCGTAAGTTTTTCTCAATTCGCTGGCGATGCTCAATAATAGAACAATACCAGCTATCCTTCATTGATGGCGGTGCGTCATGCTGTACTTTTAATTTGAGCAAGTGAGCCAAAAGAATCATCAAATTACTTTCTAAAGTTCTTTTTTCCGATTTTCCCAACTCGGTTAACTCCTCAATTAAGTTATCAGTATCCAGCGCGGCAAATTCCCGCTTCTGTAAGTGATTAATTGTTGTTGCGAGCCAAACTTGAAAATCTTGTTCGTAGAGAGTCTTGGACATGGCCATAACTTGGTCGTTCGAGTTAATAACTGAATTGATAACTAAGGGAATACAACTAATTCTCAAAATGTTACCAATTTTAAGCTTCCCTTGTAGTTTACCAAAAAATCACCTAAAATGGCAACTATCTGTATCCCTTGCTGACTGCCTATAGCTCCCTACACCATTTTCTACTATCTTTGAGCAAACCGGCGAACGATAAGGAGTTAAAACTATGCCTTTAAGTTGGAATGAAATTAAAAATCGGGCGATTACCTTTCAAAAAGAGTGGCAAGGAGAGACTTCAGAAAAAGCAGAATATCAGTCTTTTTGGAATGAGTTTTTTTATGTCTTTGGCATTTCACGGCGTAGGGTAGCTAGTTTTGAGCAACCGATAAAAAAAGCAGATAATAAACAGGGTTTTATTGATTTACTCTGGAAAGGAACGATTTTAGTTGAGCATAAATCGAAGGGGAAAGATTTAGAAAAAGCCACACAACAGGCTAAGGATTATTTCCCCAATTTAAAGGAACATGAGTTACCGCGTTATATTTTAGTATCGGATTTTCAACGGTTTAAATTATATGATTTAGATTCGGGTAATCAATGGGAATTTGAATTAAGTAATTTTGTTGATAATGTTCATTTATTTGATTTTATTGCTGGTTATGAAAAGCGAGTTTATAAAGACGAAGATCCCGTCAATATTCAAGCAGCCGAGTTAATGGGAAAACTTCATGATTGCCTCAAAAAAATTGGTTATATGGGGCATGATTTGGAAGTTTATCTATTGCGTTTATTATTTTGTTTATTTGCCGATGATACGGGTATTTTTAATAAGGGGATTTTCTGGGAATATATCGATCTACATACCAAAGAAGATGGCAGTGATTTGGCGATGCACATCGCTTATATTTTTCAGGTTTTGAATACACCAGAAGAAAAAAGATTAAAAAATCTCGATGAGAATTTAACTCAATTTCCCTACATAAATGGCAAGTTATTTGAGGAGTCATTACCCTTAGCGGCTTTTGATAGCAAGATGAGAGTCATGTTATTAGAAGCTTGTGCTTTTGATTGGGGAAAAATTTCTCCTGCTATTTTTGGTTCTATGTTTCAAGCGGTAATGAATCCAAAAGAACGACGCAATTTAGGGGCGCATTATACCTCCGAGAAGAACATTCAAAAGGTGATTAAACCATTATTTTTAGATGATTTATCCAGAGAATTTGAGAAGATTAAAGGCAATCGCAATAAATTACTAGAATTTCAGAAAAAGATTGCTAATTTATATTTTCTTGATCCTGCCTGTGGTTGCGGCAACTTTTTAATTATTACCTATCGGGAGTTACGAGATTTAGAGATT
>NZ_JADBTX010000112.1:0-11657 GCF_020245945.1 Microcystis sp. M015S2 | reverse complement strand
CTCGCGAATACCGTCGATATCTACGGGAGGAGCGGCGATAAAGGCGATGATGAAGCAGGTGGTGGCGGTGAGCAGGGTGGGGATCATGATCACACCGAACCAGCCGACATAAAGACGGTTGTTGGTGCTGGTGATCCACTGGCAGAACTGCTCCCACAGGGAAGCGCTTTCGCGCTGTTGTAGAGTGGTGGTCATTGGTTTATGATTCCTATTAAGTTATCGAGGTACGATTGATTGATGATGTCTCTATCTTAAAGACTTTGTATCGGTTTGTAAAGGGGTTTGAAACTATTGTTACTTATACCATTGATAAGCTGAGATTATGCTAAGTCTATAGGGTTTCCTGACCAAGTTTTCCTTTTGGGGAGTACGTCGTCAGGGGCCGATGCCAAATCAGGTCATACTTCATGTTTATGAAAAAAACCTGGATCTCGAACTCAGGTTAGACTAAAAAGAGAAATTTAATCATAATGGCGGTTGTCCTGACTATGGTAGAAAAAGTTCGTAAAACCGATGCAGAATGGCGGGACCAGCTAACTCCCGAACAGTTCCAAGTTACCCGCAAAAAGGGAACAGAACGGGCTTTTACGGGTAAATATCACGATAATAAAGAAAAAGGTATTTACAAATGTGTCTGCTGTGGTACGGAGTTATTTACTTCTGACAGCAAGTATGATTCGGGTACTGGTTGGCCGAGTTTCTGGACCGCTGCTAACGAGGCTAATATTAAGTACGAACGAGATGTTAGTTTTTTCATGGTGCGGACAGAGATTGTTTGTGCCGCCTGTGATGCTCATCTCGGTCACGTTTTTAATGATGGTCCACCCCCGACGGGAAAACGCTATTGTCTCAACTCTGCCGCTTTGCAGTTTGAAAAAAATTCCTAAAGCAAAAAGAGGTCTGGAAAGACCTCTTTTTTTAAGTTCCAGTGGCAGCCAATTACAGTAAACCTGTATTAGTCCCTGGTTTGCCGGTAGCTAACTGCACTTTGACAATTTTGCCGCCCATTTTCATGATGCGTTGTTGCTCACGAAACCAATTATCGTAGGGAACGAGTTTGGTGAAATAGGTATTTTGTAATTCCCGTTGTGTCCGAATGCGGCTTTGGCTTGGAACACAAGCGGTGATTTTGAACATCCGCATGGATTGACTTCTCCTAATCGCTGAAAAACTTGTCGCTCAAACTAACGAAGGCTTTTTCCTAAAATAACAAAGGTCGGGAGTCAAGGATCAATACTAGCTCGTCAAAACCTATCTTGGACAGATTCAGCCTTTAAAGACCTAGCACTCATCCTCGGCTTCCCGAACCTATTTTGTTCGAGTTCGTTACTTCTAGCTTAAGCCAGAGCTAATGTAGTCGAAGTAAATCCCCATTTCTTTACCCGCGTCAGCACCAACTAAACTAGCGGTGACTTCTTTCATCGCTTGAATAGCTTGAACGGTGGAGGAGATGGGTACACCTAAAGAGTTGTAGGTTTCTTTCAGTCCGTTGAGAACGCGCTCGTCGAGGATAGAAGGATCTCCAGCTAACATAGCGTAGGTAGCATAACGGAGATAGTAGTCGAGGTCACGGATACAAGCGGCGTAACGACGGGTGGTGTACATATTGCCACCGGGACGGGTTACGTCAGAGTATAACAGGGACTTAGCCACAGCTTCTTTAACGATACCAGCAGCGTTAGCGCTAATGACACTAGCGGCGCGCACGCGCAGTTCACCGGTGGCGAAGTAGCCTTTCAGTTTGCCGAGAGCAGCAGCGTCAAGGTATTTGCCTTGAACGTCAGCAGAGTTGATAACAGAAGTAATTGCGTCTTGCATGGTGGTTCTTCCTTGAGTTTTGCTTAATCTTAAGAGGTTTACGAGGGGTGTGTCTAGAACAATTCACAAAGGAGTTATTCTACGACATAGAGCCGATCACGTAATCGAAGTAGGAAGAAGCTTCAGAAGCATCGTCAGAAGACATAAGACCAGTAGCAACTTCTTTCATTTCGCGAACGCTTTGAGCTACGGCACCGATGTCGGTTCCTAAAGATTTGTACATTTCACGCACACCGACCAAACCGATTTCTTCAATCGGGGTGACATCACCAGCAACTACTCCGTAGGTGATTAAACGTAGGTAGTAGTCCATGTCACGCAGACAGGTAGCGGTCATTTCTTCGCCGTAAGCGTTGCCACCGGGGGAAACGATGTCAGGACGTTTTTGGAACAAGCGATCGCCAGCTTGTTTGACGATGGTTTCGCGAGCGCCGGTCAGGGTTTCAGCGATGCGTAAACGAGCGGCACCACTGCCAACGAAGGCTTTAATTCTGTCCAATTCGCCGGGGCTGAGGTAACGAGCTTCAGCATCAGCATTCACGATCGATTTCGTGACGATACTCATTGATGGATTCCTCCCAACTAAGTGAGATTAATAAACTTAATCTGACATTTTATAGCAGTTGTGGTCACTACGCTCAAGTTATCTCGTTTCCGCCTCAGCGTCTCAAGACTTCCCTAGCTAGAGCGACCTAACGCAACTATTTTGCGGCATCTGGTTCACCTTCTCACTATTTTTGTAATACTTTTTAACATTTGCCCTGAGAAAGGAGCGCCGGAGTGGGGTGTGGGGTGTGGGGAGCGGGAATTATAAATTATGAATTATGAATTATGAATTATGAAGTGGGGAGAAGGGAGCAGGGAGAAGGGAGTGGGGGAGAAGGGAGCGGGGAGAATAAATAAAAATAATCTCCTGACTCCTGTCTTCTGTCTTCTGTCTTCTGTCTTCTGTCTTCTGTCTTCCGTCTCCTGTCTCCTGTCTCCTGACTCCTGAAGACTGGTTTACCCTAGCCAATTAATTGCCCCTTTAATCCAGTCTTCAGGCTGAGTATTTTTACTAAATAAAGCATCTTGACTGAGGACTGCTATGGCTCGCTCGATCTCCTCTTGGCTGTATCCTAAAGCCAAAAGGGTCATCTGCACATCTTCAAGGATTGCCGCTGCCGGTAGTATTGCCGTGGTTGTCGTCGTCGCTTCTCTTAGTTGTCGCCATGCTGCCAATTTAGTTTTTAACTCTAAAGCGATTCTCTCTGCTGTTTTTAAGCCGACTCCGGGGGTTTTGCTCAAAATTTTAGTATTTCCTGTCACTATCGCCACCACAAGTTCCTCAATCCCCAAGGTATCGATTAAAGCTAGGGCTAATTGCGCTCCAACTCCATTGACGGAAAGCAGTTGACGAAACAGATCTCGCTCTGGGGCGGTGCCGAAACCGTATAATAAAGGCTGCTCCTCGCGAAGGAGTAGGTGAGTAAAAATCTGACAACTATCATTGTTATCTTTGCCGATGTCTAGGGCTAATCGCGAGGGAATTTGGATTTCGTAACCGATCTGGTTTACGTCTAAAATCAAGATCAGTCGGTTATTAGGGGTTTTGAGCACCTCGATCGCTTGTCCCCGTAAATAATTAATCATTGATTTAATTCTCCTACGAAAATAACCGAACAACAGTGATGACGGTTTTTACTCCCTGAAAGAATGCCGGAGAGATTTTCATTTTTGTTACAATTGTTAACAGAAGTGAATGGCGCAATTGATAACCTAATTTTCTTGGCGTTAGTCCCCCATAATTGGAGAAGATACAAAATGAATGGCAACATTAGAGTCGGGAATCTCTTTGGAATTCCCTTTTATATTAATCCTTCTTGGTTCTTTGTTCTGGGGTTAATTACCTTAACCTATGGGGGAGAATTAAGTCAGTTTCCCCAGTTAACGGGAATTATGCCCTGGCTCTTAGGATTTTTTGCCGCTATTCTCCTATTTGCCTCCGTGGTTGCCCACGAATTAGGTCATAGTTTTGTTGCCATCGCCCAAGGTATTGAAGTCAAATCAATTACCCTCTTTTTATTCGGTGGTTTGGCAACTCTCGGCAGAGAATCGAAAACTCCCCTAGAAGCTTTTCTAGTAGCAATTGCCGGCCCTTTAGTTAGTTTACTGCTCTTCGGTATCTTCCTAATTATTGGTCTTAATATTAGTTTAAGCGCGCCCCTAGCGGCGATTCTTTCTCTGCTTGCCTATATCAACCTCGCTCTGGGTTTATTTAACCTGATCCCCGGTTTACCTTTAGATGGTGGTAATATCCTTAAAGCTATCGTTTGGCAAGTAACAGGCAATCCCAATAAAGGGGTTTTATTCGCTAGTCGTTTCGGTCAATTTTTTGGTTGGTTAGCGATTGTCATCGGTGCGCTATCAATTCTCGGAATCACTCAATTTGGCAGTTTTTGGACGCTATTAATTGGCATTTTCCTCCTACAAAATGCTGGCTTTTCCGCTCAATCAGCTAAGGTTCAAGATTTCCTAAGTCGCTACACCGCTAAAGATGTTATCTCTCCTAATAGTCCTGTAGTTCCGATTAATTTAACCCTGCGCGAGTTTGCTAATAATTATGTTATCGGTAAACAACAATGGTCTAAATTCCTAGTTACCGATAGCGAAGGTAAACTATTAGGAGTGATTAATGTAGAGGCTCTGAAAACGATTCCCACTTCCCAATGGACAGAGGTAAATATCGGCCAGTTATTACAAACTAGCGAAAGTCTCAAACTGGTTTTGTCTAATACTTCCCTCCTAGATGTGGTGAAAATTTTAGAAGGAGAAAATTTATCTCAAGTGACAGTGGTAGAAGAAAACGGCACGGTTTTGGGATTAATTGAGAAAGCTTCTATCCTTACTTTTCTCGCCCAAGAAACCCAAAGTCAAACCGCTTAATCACTGAGCAGTTATCAGTGAGCAGTTATCAGTTAGAATCAGTTAGGTAAATGTAATTTTCACCTCAATATTCTCGCAGAATTTTGTCTAGTATCTCCTGACTATACTGACTGTCGCATTGCTTCCCATAATTGCTCGTATTCCTGCTCGGTTGCTGGGGATAAAGGGTTTAAAAAATCGCTTTTTTTGATCGCTTCTGGATTGACAAGTAAAGGATGATTTTTAATATCTGGGGGAATTTGGTCGGGATTTTGAGTGAGAATTAGGGGTGATAATCCGGAGGTAAATAAAGAAATTTTAGTGGCGGATTCTGGTTGCCAACAAAAATCAATCCATTGCTCGACAAGAGAATTAGGAGTAGTTAAAACCGGTTTTACCCACACATCTGACCAGAGAGAAGTACCAGATTTGGGGACAACAACTTTAATTTTATTATAGCGATCGCTCACTGGTAAAATATCATTAGACCAACCCACAGATAGCCAGACATCACCGAGTATCAGGGGCTGTAAATAATGTTGAGAACTATAAAATTTTACCTGTTTTTGTAAAGCGAATAGCTGGTCTTTTAGTCCCATTACTTGTTTTAAATAACTAAAATTATAAGAATAACCCAATTTTTTTAGGGTTAAACCGATGACTTCGCGACGATTATCAATTAGGGCAATTTTACCAGTTAATTCCGGTCGCCATAGATCAGACCAATCCTGTGGTCGCCAGTCAAATTGAGCGAATTCTTCCTCATTATAGGCAATTACTGTCATTCCCCAACGGTAGGGCGCACCCCAGACTTTACCCTCTGTTTGCGGTTGTCCTTGGCCATTGCGAGTCATATTTTCTTGCCAACGGGGGGGCAGTTTTGACCAATTAGAAAGTTGAGAAGTATCTAGGGGTTGAATTAAACCGTTAGTAATCGCTTTTCCTAGCCAAGCATCCCCTAGGGTGACTAAATTACCCATCGCTGGGTTTTGTTCCCTAAAAGGGATAGGAATCGAAAATTGTGAGGTTGGTTGCTCCTGATTTTTTAACCATTTTTCCAACAATTTTAATAGCTCTTTCAGCTGCCTTTCCGACTGAAAATTGACTTTTTTTTCGGCAATAGTTTTCTGAAAATCTGTTAGTAATCGCGGCGGAATCGAACCGGATAGGAGAAAAATGCTCGGATCGCCGCTTCTGGAAGCGCAGCCACTTAAACCCCCCGCTAAGGCGATTGTACCTAATCCTTGCAAAAAAGAACGTCTGTTTAACATATCGCCCGCCGATTCTCAACTTCAACAGTAATAATTGCCAGTTTCTAGCTTTAAATTATTATAGGACGATTTTTAACAGAATGTAAACTAGGGAGTTTTGCCGCTACCGATTTCAGCTATAGATCGGCTTTGTTGTTAACTTTTATGGTAGAAAACTCTGATTTTGTCCTAGTTAAAGCTAGGATAGAAGCAGTAAGCTAAGGGGAGAGGGTATCAGACTATGTCAAACAATCATGATCGAGATTTCCATTATTCTTGTCGTTGTGGAAAAGCCAATTTTCAGTCTGTAAAACATCGATCGGGTATTTTATTAATCGGGGGAGCGGAAGAAGGTAAGTTAGGAGAAGATCAGGCGACCACATGGTTATTGAATCGGGCTAAAGGCGGTAATTACTTAGTGTTGCGCTTTGGAGATCTTGGCAGTCAAGCCGATTGGATTTGCGACAATTATCCCTCCCTGATCGGCTCGGCGGCGGAACTATCAATTGATAGTCGTGAAGGGGCGAATCATCCTGATGTTATCGAATATATTAGTAATGCCGATATTCTTTTTTTTGCCGGTGGTGATCAAAATCAGTACGAGGATTTGTGGGAAAGCACAAAGGTGGAAACAGCGATCAATTATCTGATCAATGAGAAAAAAGTTCCCGTGGCGGGAACCAGCGCAGGAATGGCTATTCTGGGTGATTTTTACTACGCGCCCACTCACGAAGGGGTCCTGAGTTCGGAAATATTAAATAATCCCTTTCACTTCAACACCAAAGACTTCTATCGGAGTGATTTTATTCGGGTTCCTTTTCTCAAAAAAGTGGTGACAGATACCCATTTGGATCGACTCAATCAAGATCATCCCGAAACAAGATATGGTCGCCTTTTTGGTTTTTTAGCCCGCAATGTACACGATAATCACAATCAACTACCTGCCTACGCTATCGGTTTAGAAGAAGGTGCTTTTCTGGCGATCGATGAGGATGGTATCGCCAAAGTCTATGGCAACGGCACCGATAAGGGACAAGATGCCTATTTTCTGCAAACTAACAGGACTCTACCCGAACAGATGGAGCCGGATCGACCTTTAATCTGGAATAATAACGGTCAAGCGGTGAAAGTCTATCGCATCGCAGGAATTCCCTCCGGCAGCGGTAAATTTGACCTCAAGGATTGGTCTAGTGCTGCTGGCGGTCGCTGGGAATATTGGTACACTAAAGGGGGAATAGCTGGGTTTAAGCGGGTTCTGGTAGCCTAAAGGTCATTTTTGTCAAAAAAGTGATTTCTATGGGTGTTAGGATTAATTTTGAGGCAATAAGGAGAATTTTTTGAGCTATGACCCCTGAATTAATCACTTTTGGTCAGTATCTTGCGGGTGAATTTGAAAATCAACGGCAAGCGCAAGCAGAACCGGTGTGGTACGTTCACCTGCGTTTATGGTTGCGTCCGCTGCCTTTATTTCGGGAAGACAGCATCGCGCTTTTTGCCGAACAAGCCAGTATCATCAATTTAGACCAACCCTACCGACCGCGACTGTGGCGATTAACGCGCTCGGAATCGGGAGGGTTAGAGGTTAGGCATTATATGTTTAATGACCTGAAATCCGTGCAAGGTGCGGGCAAAAATCCCGATATTTTGCGAAAAATTAGCTTAGAAGACCTAACTTTCCTGCCTACTTGCACTTTAGCGGTCCAAGTCCATACCCTCGCTGATCATCAATACCAGTTTATCGCCCAACCGCAACCGGAACAGCGCTGTCAATTCACCTATGAAGGGACAACCTATCAGGTGTCTTTGGGTTTCGAGGTGACGAGTCATAGCCTAAAAACCTACGATAAAGGTCTAGATCCCGGCAGTGGTAAGGGAATTTGGGGCGCTCTGCTCGGTCCCTATCAATACGAGAAAAAACGGGATTTTTCGGCAGAATTGGAGGTGTGAGGAAGATTGCATCACATTAGGTCAAAATGACGGCAGATAACACCGCAAAGAGCCGCTAAAGCGGTAATTCCTAAAGCTGTACCGATGTCTTGTCCTTGATTGACGGCAAAAGAAGTGACGATTCCTGCACCTAAACCGGCGGTGATTGCTGCTCCGAGAAAATCTTTATCTGAGTTTTTATACATAGAGATAAGGCCAAATTTCGACAAAATCGTGCTTTTTACCTTATCATCCTCTTTTGAGCCACTAATCACCTGGGGGGGGAATTGCAATCAAGCTTTAGATTTAGCCACGTTTCTTAACATTAAGTCGGGTAAGATAGATAGGAGGTAAAATCGATGAAATTAGCTAAAATCTCTTTTTCTGGCTTTTTAACGCTGATTATCTCCCTTTTGCTAATACTGAGTTTTGTTAATGCCAGCAAGGCACAATCGGATACGGCGGTAAGATCGGAGTTAATTAGTCTTCGCAATCGAGTCGAGCGCCTTGAAAGTCAAGTCCGAGGAATATCCATCCGCGGGGAAAATGCCGCTCCCATTCCCCAACGGCGATCGGGAACGGGTATAGTAAATGGGGAAGTAGTCGGGGAAACTGACCCACTGTTCCAGCGTTTAGCTACTTTAGTAATTGAATTAAAGGAAGATTTAAAAAAGCTAGAGCAACGGGTGCAAATCTTAGAAAAAGAAACCGTTAGCCAGAAATCGTAGTCAATTGATGCTATAACGATCGAAAGTTAAATTAATCTCAACTATGCAGTTAATTGATTATGTAATTATCCTGCTTTATCTGGCAGCAACCCTAATAATCGGGATTATAGCCGAGAAAAAAGCTTCTCAAGGTCTAGAATCCTACTTTTTAGGTAATCGCAATTTGCCCTGGTGGATGTTAGGGGTGTCGGGAATGGCGGCTAACACCGATTTAGCGGGAACTATGGTCATTTCTGCCCTAATTTACGCCGTCGGACCCAAAGGACTATTTATCGAAATCCGCGGCGGTGTTGTCCTAATTATGGCCTTTCTCATGGCTTTTATGGGTAAATGGAATCGCCGGGCCCAAGTTATGACCATGGCGGAATGGATGCAATTTCGCTTTGGAACTGGAAAACAGGGTAATTTTGCCCGAATTATTAGCGCCGTCGCCACTCTCTTATTCTCTATCGGTGCGATGAGTTATTTCTCCGTTGCGGGGGGGAAATTTTTAGGGCAGTTTCTGGGTATGGATGATCGTCTTGCTTCGGTGATATTAATTCTTCTAACCTTGATTTATACGGTGGCCAGTGGTTTCTATGGTGGGGTAATTACCGATTTATTTCAAGGGTTTCTGATTTTTGTGGCGGTCATTTATGTATCGACAGTGGCCTTTTTTACTGTTAATCTTCCCGATAGTTTCACGGTAGCAATTCCAGGGGCAGCAGAGCCAAAAACTTGGAATTTAAGCGACTGGGCTAGTATTTTTCCCTCCTTAACTTTGGATTTACCCGGAGATTATGCCATCTTTAATTTGTTTGGTGGGGTGATTTTCTTTTATTTAGTTAAAACCATCATCGAAGGTTGCAGCGGCAGCGGTGGTTATATGTTACAACGATACCTAGCCGCCAAAAGCGATCGAGATGCCGGTTTATTATCTTTATTCTGGATTATTCTGCTTTCTTTCCGTTGGCCGTTAGTCACAGCTTTTGCGGTTTTAGGTATTCACTACGGTTTAACTAAAGGCACGATTACAGATCCGGAAAGAATTCTGGCCACGGTGATTACTCAATACGTTCCCGTGGGGATGAAGGGGTTATTAATTGCTGCTTTTTTAGCGGCGGCTATGTCCACTTTTAATGCGGTTATTAATGCTAGTGCTGCCTATTGGGTCAAAGATATCTATCAAGCTTTTTTGAAACCGAATGCGGGAGAACAGGAGTTAGTTTTTCAAGGTCGTCTGGCCTCGGTTTTTGTGGTAGTAATTGGCTTAGTTTTGAGTTTTAATATCCAAAATGTCAATGATATTTGGGGTTGGTTAACCACGGGATTAGGGGTGGGATTAGCAGTTCCTCTCCTATTACGTTGGTATTGGTGGCGCTTTAATGGTTATGGTTTTGCTGTGGGAACTTTAGCGGGAATGATTGCGGCTATTGCCTCACAAGTGATAATTTTACCTTTCTTTCGTCACAGTCAATATCAGGAATATATTCTCTTTCTTGTGCCGAGTTTGTTCGCTTTAGCTGGCTGTATTATCGCTACTTTGTTAACTCCTCCTACCGATAGTTTAGTCATGGAAAATTTCTATAATGTTACCCGACCTTTTGGCTTTTGGGGAGAAGTCCGTCAAAGTGTTAAACCTAACCTACAGGCAAAAATTAAAGCGGAAAATCAACGGGATATCATCGCCGCTTTTCTCACCGTTCCTTGGCAATTAGTCCTCTTTATGATGGGGATTGTTTTAATCATCAAGCAGTGGCAAAGTTTGAAGATTTTGGCTTTGGTTTTTCTTTTGCTTTCCATCGGTCTCTATTTTACTTGGTATCGACATTTATCTAAGGAAATTACCGTCACTAAAGACCGAGATTTAGGTTAGGCAGTTATCAGTTATCAGTTATCAGATTTGATTTTTAAGTGTGCAGTATGGATTAAGTGAGCCTCATCAAATGCCAGTTTCCTACTGTCTTTTCACTGATTACTGATTACTGATCACTGAATTAGGAGATATCCCTTGACTTTTGCGGCGGCTTGGGTTATAATTATCTTATAATGGGACTTTTGTGTTTAGCTTTAGTTCCTAAGATTCCCATTATTAGTAAACTCTTTTAAAAATATTGTCCCAAAATCTGCAAAAAAAAGCAAGCAAAATTTTGCTGTCAATTGTTAAGTTTTGTTAAGAAAAATAGCAAAAGCGGCAAGGAATAGAAATCCCTTACCGTTGACTTTAGCCGGACTCACCACTTCTTATAGGATAAAAACTTACCCGACATGGTAATTTTAACGCGATCGCCTTTAGGGTCCTCCTCCTTATCCACGTCGAGGGTAAAATCGATCGCACTCATAATACCATCGCCGAATTTTTCATGAATCACCGATTTTAGAGGCATTCCATACACCTGCATGATCTCGTAGAAACGATAAATCAGGGGGTCGGTGGGGACAACCGGACCCAATCCCTTGACAGGATACTCGGTTAAGGATGCGACGATTTCGTTTCCCAGTCCCAAAGCTGCCACAATTTTCGATGCTTCCTCTGGGGAGGCGCTCGCTTGCCGGTAAAAAACAGCGGCAATCCACACCTCATCTCGTCCTAGAATCGCTTCTAGGTCAGCGAAACTCAGTCCTTTTTCCTTCTTCGCTTCCAATAGTTTTGCGGTAATTTCGGGTATCATTGCTTATTTTTGCAGAATTTGTCTGCTTCTAGTTTACCTGAACATCAATTATATAAGTAAAAGTTATGACATTGATAAAAAAATATTCCTTAAAACCCCTTTACATAACTATAAAAAGCCGATAGTATTAACTCATGTCAAACAACGAACCTTGACAACCTAATACATACAGAAATTATCCAACCATGACTACAACTCTACAACAGCGCGAGAGCGCTTCCCTGTGGGAGCAGTTCTGCCAGTGGATCACCAGCACCAACAACCGTTTATACATCGGTTGGTTCGGTGTGATCATGATCCCCACCCTGCTCACCGCCACCACCTGCTTCATCATCGCCTTTATCGCCGCTCCTCCCGTAGATATCGACGGTATTCGCGAG
>NZ_JADBTX010000111.1:0-4110 GCF_020245945.1 Microcystis sp. M015S2 | reverse complement strand
GCGGGAATGTTCAACCCCAGAGATGTTCTTGAGTTGGTCAATAATAGTCTCGACAATAGAACGCTTACGGGATAAAAGCTTATCATGAAGGCGCATTAAGCGATTTTTCATGTTCCGCTGAAAGCCTTGTCTGTTCTAATTGAGGTTCAAATACACGGCAGAAGTCATCCAAAGGACAGAAAAGAGCTTCTAGAATAGACATAGGTGGGTTGGGGGTGCTGAGTTTATATATTTTTCAGCTTACTAGCCCCCGCCTTTTCTTTCCACCCTTATCCCGAACTGACGTTAGGTAATGGTTTGGTATTCTCAGGGGAAAAGAAGATCAACAAGTATAATCTCAATATGCGATTATTTGGTTACAATTCAGGTCTAGTTTTAATCAAGCCCTTACCCGTATCATCTATAAAACTTAAAGAATTAGAACCGTTCATATCCAAATGTACTTTACTATTATCGCTTGGTATTTTCAATATCCAGTGATGATAGCTTCGACCTGTATTAACATGACCAGTTAAATCAGATTTCCACTTATACTCACGCTCATAATAATTACTCCACAAATAGGCATAGCCTTCCCGCAATTGGCTAGAGGTTAAAACAAAATTAAATTTTCCATCAATATCGGTAGCAGTTTTCTTTAAACAAAGAGAAGAATTATTAATGATGGACTTGATTTCTTCCATAATTTTTGTCGATGAAAAATTTGCTTCCCACCCTCTGATCATCCCAGAAGCATTATTACTTCTTTTCTTATCTTGTTCTTGGTTAAAAGCTTCCTGTTCTTTTTTTTGAATAACTAAATATCGATCTATGGCTTCTCTTTTACAAACATTTATCTCTAAGCCTCTGATAATATTATCTTGCATCCATGCCCCGCCTGTAACTTCTCGATCTTGCTCTATTTTGCATCCACTAATAAAGACAGTGATACATCCCACCCAAAAAATACTTTTTATAGTTGTTTTAATCATATTATCCCCTACTCTAAACTTAAATAGTTCTTACTTTTTTGACAATTTGTGAAAGCGTTTATCTAGGTATTGCAAGAGCATCTCAATTAGCAGGGTGATCGGAATGGTAATTACCTTATAACGTCCCTGTGTCTAGCAATACCCTTCTATAGTCATTTCAATTAAGACCGAAAAAATCGATGCCAGACCTCATAGAGGTTCTAGAGTCCATCAGACCGATCTGAAATGTCCATATTTCTAGAATACCTGAGTTGATCTAAAAGAGAACAATCCTAAACAAAAAACAACTATCCCCCGATAGCGATCGCAATCCAGAGATGAATGCAAAGATTTATAGTGCTTTTCAAAAGCGCTATAATCAACTTGAGCTAAACTACAACAACAGAGGTTTTAGCAATTGAACAGAAAATATAACTATATTAATTGCTCAAACCCTCCCCATAGAATGGCCTATACTGAATGGGGGGATAGCGATAATCCTAAAGTCTTAATTTGTGTGCATGGGTTAACTCGCACAGGACGAGACTTTGATGCTTTAGCCTCGGCTTTGTCCCGTTATTATCGGGTAATTTGTCCTGATATTGTCGGCAGGGGACAAAGCGATTGGTTAGAGAAAGCTGAGGATTATATTTATCCTACATATATCGCCGATATTCTTAGTTTATTAGAACATTTAAAGATTGGCAAAGTAGATTGGATTGGCACCTCATTGGGGGCATTGATTGGTATGTTTATCGCTGCCAAAGCCCTCCCACCTATTCAACGTTTAATTCTCAATGATGTTGGAGCATTTATCCCGAAAGAAGCCCTAAAAAGAATTGCTAAATATGTCCTATTTGGGCAACGTCAATTTGCGAATTTTTCCCAAGTGCAGACTTATGTTAAGGAAAATTATTCTGGTTTTGGTCATCTCACTACATCACAATGGCAAGAAATCGCTAAACATAGCGTAAAACCTCAAGCAACTGGAGGTTACATTCTTCACTATGATCCTCAGATTGCTTATTTGTTACGCAGTTTTCCTGACCTAGAGGATATAGACTTATGGGAAGTCTGGCAAAAGATTAACTGCCCAACTCTTTTAATTCATGGAGAAAAATCTGATTTATTATTACCATTAACTATTGCTAAAATGCAATCTCTCAAACCAGATTTAGAAGTTATCGAGATTGCTAAAACTGGTCATGCACCTAGTTTGATGACCCCACAACAAATTAGAATTGTCGAAAACTGGTTACTAGATACTGGTTAACGGAACAATGGGAAGAATTGATGAAATTAATCTGTTTAAAGAGAGCGATCGCAAGCTCCCTTGCCAACAAGAAAAGCTAGTCGTGGACAAAGAGAACCTTCTCCTTTGGAAGCATCACATTTTCGAGTACCAGCAATCTACTAGAGAGCAGAAACAGCTGCAACAGCGGGCTTTATTCGATTTACCCCGTCAAACTTGGCATACTCCCAATGAAATTGACCCTTTCGTCTTGATTCTCACTGGTACTATCAACTAAAACAAGACAAATTTGATCTCTAATTTGCTTTAGATAACATCCTGTATCCATCAAAAAAAATTAGCCATCCGACCACAACGAGCCAATGAATTATTACCGAGAGCCAAAGTGAACCAGATTTAAAATAGGAAATTGTACAGATTACGCCTAGTAGTGTCATTGAAAACAGAAAAATTGGGTTAAAAAAAGTTGGAAAACCTGCTCGATAAAAAGTTAAAGCGTTCAAAGGATGATAAACAATATAAGCAATTAAGCTAATACTTCCCCACACAAACATGGAGATAAGCGAAGGGTTTTCTAAATTAACATTGGGCAAGAGTAAAACTCGGAAAATGATTTCCTCTCCCATTGCAGGCATGAAAAAGAGAAATACAAGCAATCGGGTTAGTTTTGGCCATGACAGGGTTAGTATTTCAACTTTAATAAAGTTAAACCTAAATCCTAGAGGTAAGACAATTAAAGTAAATAATAATAAGAGGAGGAGGGATAGCCCACAGTCAGCCAAAGATGGAGTCACCGAAAAAGCTTCATTTAGGCGGACAAAAATCAGTCTAATTATGGATTCTTCGGTAAAAAGATACAGATTATGATTTATCATTATTTACGACATTTAATAAAATCAGCTTTTGGGGGCATAAATTCTATGAATCTAATATCGTCTTTATTGATTTGTCCGATCTTAATACTCTCATTTGTTTCATCTTTTAAGCATAATAAATAGTCTTTATCACTTTCAAATAAAATATATTGTTTCTGTTGAGTAAAATCAGTATTTTCATTGTCCTTTAGGGTGACGACTACCTGACGTGGCTTTCCTCCCCCAAATTGTTCTGGTAATAGAGGATAAAAGTGATATCCAAAAGCACTAAAATAGTAAATTAATATTATTGGAGACAAAAAAACGAAAAAGTATTTCAATAAGTTATTTGGTTGTTTTTTAAACAAAAACCAAGTAATCCAAAGTACAAGAGTAGAAATGAGACTCAAAAAACAAGTCCAAAATATGCCATGCCGTATTTTGGTATCTGACAAAATTGACTTCAATGAAGACCAAAAATAATTATCTCCAAACTCTGAAAGATTTAGAATAGGCACAACTAAATAGAACAAAATCAAGGAAATTAATATGACTAATAATATTTTTTCACTACGACTAAAATTCAGAATTTCTGCCAAAAGAATATTAAATAAAAGGAATAGAGAAACAATAGTTCCTGTATAAATAAAACGCGGATTAAGAGAGGGAAAAGCCGAAGTCCCCAAACTGAATAAATAACCATTAATTGTTAATACACCTGCCAGATAACAAGTAACAGTTGCCAGCGTGATTATTTTAGTAATTGTTTCTATACTATTATTCATCTTTATACCTCACCTGAACCGTGGCACTGGCATCATTGCCGAACATATCTACTAACCGGACAGCGATCGCTTGTTGCCCGAATCCCTAACAACTGCATTCGGAGCAGTATCGATCGCCGGTTCGACCAGAAAAAAACTAGGGGATGCGATCGATAGAACAAGGGCAAGCGAAATCTAGGTTAGGTTTCCCGTCACGTTTTGCTCTTAGTTTTAATACTCTAGTGTGTCAAAGAGCATTGTATCCCTCCAAAAACTTCAATAACTTTTCT
>NZ_JADBTX010000110.1:0-43340 GCF_020245945.1 Microcystis sp. M015S2 | reverse complement strand
TCTAAGACTTTCTGGTATAGTTCACTTATCATTTTCGTTATTTAGGTCATATATAGTAAATATGACTTATCTTTTTTGGGAGTCTGTGTCTGTATTCCATGCTACATAAGCTTTTCAGCTTGCTTGTCCCCCTGTCAGCCCAAAAAGTTGAAACCTCTCGTTCTCAAATCCAAAACGAACAGGCAACCAAAACAGCTTTTATTATGCCTTTTTTGCAAGCATGGGGTTACGATGTGTTCAATCCCATGGAAGTTCACCCCGAATATAGTGCCGATTTAACTGGATTAAAAGGGGAAAAAGTAGATTATGCTATTTGTTTGGACAATCAACCAATTATTTTGATGGAATGTAAAAGTTGTCATCAAAATCTTGAGCATCCTAAACATAGTTCCCAACTGCATCGATATTTTAACGCAACTGGAGCTAACTTTGGAGTTTTAACTAATGGGATTATCTATCGGTTTTATACGGATATCGTCAAGGATAATATCATGGACGATAAGCCATTTTTTGAGTTTAACATTCTCGACTTTGACGACTCTTCTGTTAACGAATTAAAACGATTTTCTAAATCTAGCTTTAATTCTGACGAACTAGAAGAGGTTGCTCGCAATTTATTGCACACAAAAGAAGTTAAAAAAGTGATTGCCCAGCAATTAAATGATCCTTCCCCCGAATTTGTTAAGTTTTTTGTTAGTCATGTGTATTCTGGGGTGAAAACTGCATCGGTTGTCGACAAATTCACAGAAATTATTAAGCGTTCTCTCAAAGAGTATATCAATGATATCATCAAAGAAAAATTTGAGGAAGTTTTAGGAAAAGAACCTGAAACAAATACTCCTGATACATCAGCAGCAGAAGATACTCCACCAGAAGAAACAGGGGAAGATAAAATTAATACGACCCCCGAAGAATTGGAAGGATTTTACATTATTAAATCAATTCTACGCGAAGAAATCAATACCGCACGCATTCAATTCAAAGACACTAGAAGTTATTTTGGTATCAACTTAGATGGAAAAGTAACTAAAACAGTCTGTCGTCTGCGCTTCCATGAAAGAACTGGTAAGAAATCAATCAGTATTCCCGATAATGTCGAAACTGGTAAAGAAGCAACCACAAATATAGACAGTCTTGATGAAATTTATGGAGTCGCTGAATTTCTGAAATCTCGCATCCGCTATCTGACTCAAGATACTTATAAAAGCAAGTCAGAAAAAACAGAAAGTATCTAAAATAATTATCCCCTATCTCTTTAATGACCGCAATATTTCTGATGATTGGTGGATTAGCGAGCAAACTTCAACACAAATACCATCACTACAAAATCTCTTAACTTTCCTGAAACAACTACTCAAAATGGAGTTGATATAATTATATTTATCTGCTGAAAACTTGGGGAGTTATACCAATTCTCCAAAGTCTGACTACAGAAGTTTAATCCCCCTAAATCCCCCTTAAAAAGGGTGACTTAAATTCGATGTGTAGTTTTCATTTAGAGAAATGGTATTATACTAAATCCGTTGAGTATAGGCTACATATCAGGATAGGCAAAAGGCACTCATGCAAAAGGGGGAATAAATAATCAGTCTTTGATAACCGGATTTGGTATAACTTAATTGTGTCAAAGCTTAGAAAAAAAGCGAACTTCTCTGGGGAGAAATTCGCCTTAATTTCCAGAAACTCTGAATTTATTAATTAGGCACGAGCTTCGAGACGACCGTAGAAAATGCCGCGAATTTTCACTTCTTCAGCATCTTTTGCGCCTAAATCGGTGTCGGAAGGCTGTTCACTTTCAAAAACACCAGCAAACTCGCCGGTAGAAGCGTCAACTTTAGTTACCTGTAAAGACATAGTACCTTTACCCAGTTCCGTCGCTTTGACGTTAGCACGCTGGAAATCTTGACTATCAGCACTAGCGGGTAAAGCGACAGCATTATCATAACCCGTCACCACACCCCGACCCTTGGGATCCAAGAAACCAGCGCCACGATAGGAGGGAACTTTAAAGTCGCCTTCAAAATCGGTGGAACTGTTAATCGAGTTAAAGCCGGCTTCGGTTTTGCCGGTGAAACCTTTAATGGTAAAGAAGAGGGGAACTCTTTCACCTCCGGGTAATTGTACGGTAATGGGTTGGAAATCGATACCGTCTTCTTCCTTGAGGGTTAAAACACCGTCTTCACCTACGGTTAAGCTCGCTGTCATCTGTTCTAAACTGGTGGTATCTCTGGTTAAGAGTTTACCCGGGATAAAAGTGGCCGCTTCCCGCTTATTAATGGGTTCACCCTTGACAAAATATTCTTGGGGTTCCAAGCATAAATCTGTCACCACATAACTTTCGCCGCGTTCTAAGGGGAGAGTACCCCGGGTGAACTCGGAAATCTGCGGACATTTGTTAGCTAATCCCGTGTTTAAAATTTCATCATAGGTTAGCTCGTTTCTATTCAGGACGGCACTAGGCGCGTCGCTACAAGCTGTCAACACCCCCAAGCACAAGGCTAAAAAGGCAACTAACAAGGCACGAAATCTCATCTATGTCAACCTCTCTTTGTCAATCTTTACAATTACTACCCTTGATCCATAGCCTGATGAATTATCGAATCGGTCGGGCCAATTCATCGAAACTCAGTTTATCAAAGATCCGTGACCATTGAGAAGATGGGGGACAGGAGACGGGAAACAGCAGGCAATAGGCAATAGGCAATAGGCAACAGTAAAGAGATTGGAGGAGATTCGGCTAATCGAAGAATAAGCAGTTTAAATACGTCTTAGCTTAGGAGTCAGTCCCGATGAAAAAATTTTCACCACCACAGATGAAAGAGGTTTCCTTCCCCACACCCCACACCCCACACCCCACACCCTACACCCCACTTCCCCACTTCCCCACTTCCCCACACCCCACAGCATCTTTCAAGTCAGAAGGCTCTAAGTAACTCATAGCTGATGACTGATATGATTGGTGTGACTGTTTTCAGATGCAGAAATTTCGA
The DNA here is from genome assembly GCF_020245945.1 of Microcystis sp. M015S2. Classification (NCBI taxonomy): domain Bacteria; kingdom Bacillati; phylum Cyanobacteriota; class Cyanophyceae; order Chroococcales; family Microcystaceae; genus Microcystis; species Microcystis sp. M015S2. The sequence continues at coordinate 40,350 of NZ_JADBTX010000110.1, read as the reverse complement.
TGAATAGCCGATTGCCGGGAGATAATAGCCAATTAGATAGCCAACTGCATTCCCTTGTAACGACGGTGACAGCGATCGCCGAAGAACAACAGGGAGATTGTAACGGTTTGTTAATGTTGCTGCGAACTTTAGAAAATTTACATCGGCAAATTCGCGAGCAGATGTTCGAGCCATCTTTACCCAATACTCGTAAGGACTTATACGGATTACTCCGGGATATCGAGGAAACCGGGGGATGGCCCTATATAGAACGGATGAAGTTACAAATGTTAATGGAAAAATTATTAGCCAGTGAAGTCGGCACGCTCGATTCGGCGGCAAAAACCGATGATCGAGAAAAATGAGTTTCCAGAGGTTACGGAGCGGGTTACAGTATTGGGAAAATGGATTTTTAGGGGTAGTTCGTAAATCATGACCACCGTGAACCCGATTAAATTTGGAACCGATGGCTGGCGCGGGATTATCGCCGCCGATTTTACTTTTGATCGAGTCGCTCTGCTCGCTCCCTTGGCGGCTCAGGTTTTAGCCGATAATTATGGTCAGATCACGGGTTCGCGGACGATGATCGTCGGCTATGATCGGCGGTTTATGGCGGAGGATTTTGCTCAAACTGCGGCGGAATCGCTTCAAAAAGCCGGTTTTGATGTGCTTCTCTCCCAATCCTACGCTCCCACTCCCGCTTTTAGTTGGGCAGCTCGCTCAGAAAATGCTCTCGGTGCGATCGTCTTAACCGCCAGTCATAACCCGGCTAAATATCTCGGTTTGAAGGTTAAAGGTTATTTTGGTGGTTCTGTCTCGCCGGAAATTACCCAACAAATTGAAGCTTTATTGTCTAATCCGCCGCAATTTAAGGCAGCTGCCGGTAAATTAAGCACTTTTGAGCCATGGTCAGGTTATTGTCAGGGTTTACGCCAAAAAGTTAATATTGCCGCTATTGCCAACGCGATCGAATCGGGACAACTAAAAGTTTATTCCGATGTCATGCACGGTGCGGCGGCTACCGGTTTAGAGCGTCTTTTAGGGGTGGGGATCACGGAATTACGCGGCAATCGCGATCCTTTGTTCGGTGGCGGCTCTCCGGAACCTTTACCGAGAAATTTGACGGAAATCATCGATAAACTGGCTCACAGCGCCAATTTAGCCCCTTTGCGAGTAGGTTTGGTCTTCGATGGGGATAGCGATCGAGTGGCGGCGATCGATGGTCGGGGGAATTTTTTAAGCACCCAAAATCTCATCCCGATTTTAATCGAGCATTTAGCCGGCAAAAAGGGAATGAGAGGGGAAATTGTGAAAACGGTGAGCGGTTCCGATTTAATCCCCAAATTAGCCAGTTTATACGGTTTATCGGTCTTTGAAACCCCGATCGGTTATAAGTATATCGCCGATCGAATGTTGACCACTCCTGTGTTAATTGGTGGGGAAGAGTCGGGAGGTGTCGGTTATGGTACTCACATTCCCGAACGGGATGCTTTATTATCAGCTTTATACGTTTTGGAAGCGGTGGTAGAATCGGGCCAAGATTTAAGCGATCTTTACGCGCAATTACAGGATAAAACTGGTTTTTATTCTCAGTATGATCGCATTGATTTACCCCTAGCTAATATGGAAGCTCGCGATCAGTTAATTACTGCTTTGGATCAGGAACCCTTAAGGGAAATTGCCGGTAAACAAGTGACTGATTGTAATCCTATAGACGGTTATAAATTCCGTTTAGAAGATGGCAGTTGGTTGTTAATTCGCTTTAGTGGTACAGAACCGGTTTTGCGTCTCTACTGTGAATCTTCAACCCTCGATCGAGTTCATGAAATTCTTGCCTGGGCAAAATCTTGGGCTACCTATATCTAAACTTAACTAATAGAAAACGGGTTTCTTGAATAAACCCGTTTTCTATTCTATTATTTTTTAACGCATTCAATAATGCAAATATCCTCTTGAGTCGGAATAATGCGATTTAATTTTAATCCCGCTTGACTCAACAATTCCTCAAATTCTTCTGCGGTTCTTTCTTTACCTCCCGGACACATAACTAACATATTTAGGTCTAACATTTTAGCGGCCGAAGGATTATTACCCGAAGGAACAACCATTTCCAAGACTAAAACTTTCCCATTGCTATCTAAAGCTTGACAACAGTTTTTCAAAATAGCAATCGCTCGTCGATCATCCCAATCATGAATAATATGTTTTAATAAATAGCCATCTCCTCCCGATGGTACGGATTCAAAAAAATTACCGCCAACGGGTTGACAACGATTGAGAATGCCGTGTTTTTCTAAAGTCGGTTGACAATGGGAAATTACATATTCTTCATCAAAAAGAATCCCTTTGAGGTGGGGATATTGCTCTAAGATTGTCCCCAACATCTCACCGTATCCCCCACCTACATCTACTAGGGTTTGAAATTCCGAGAAATTATACACAGCTAAAATAGCCTTCTCCTCCGAAAAAGAAAAACTATTCATCGACTGTTCAAAAATCTCTGCATCTAGCGGATGAGTTTGAAAATATTCAAAGACCCCCATCCCAAAGACATCATCAAAGGATGGTTGTCCCGTTTTAATACTATGTAACACATTTCCCCAGGCTTGATAATGGGGGGCTTCTCCTAACATAATCGCTGTCGCTTTTACTGACCGGGGATGGTCACTAGATAAATGTTCGGCTAAGGGAGTTAGTATAAACTGTTGAGATTCAGTTTCTTGAAAAATTCCTACACTAGCTAATGCTCTCATCAGTCGGTATAAAGCAGCAGGGTTAGTCTCAGTTAGGGAGGCCAATTCTTGACAAGATTTCGCTCCTTTGCTTAAATGCTCGGCTAGACTTAATTTAGCCGCAGCATAGATGGCCTGAGATAGCCAGTAACCCGAAACCATTTGGGTTAATTGAAGATGAAGAGGGAGTTCAGGTAAGGACATAAGCAACTTTTGTGGGAATAAAATTAAACATTACCATATAGAATAAGCTGCCCGCGCATTTAAATTGCCTATTGAAATGAGGCACTTTTGCAAGAGTCAACAGGAAAGGGATTGGGGGAGATTCAGCTAATGTCTAAGCGCAAGTAGAGAGATAAACACAAAATTTCAATCCAAAATTTAAAGCGTGTTTCCATTCAATTAATTTCTAAACGCAAGTAGAGAGGTTAATTCATGAATTAACCTGACAAATGTTTCCATTCAATTAATTTCTAAGCGCGAGTAGAGATAGGAAAATGGCTTTAATTGAATTGTAGGGCTAATTCATGAATTAGCCCTACAATAATTTTCCATTCAATTAATTTCTAAGTGCGAGTAGAGAGAAAAGCCTGTAAATAGCGGTTCGCCCTCGACCTTATCTTTCCATTCAACTAATTTCTAAGCACAAGCAGAGAGTCGGGCAGTTGAAAACTTGAAGTCGGGAGAATCCATTTGTTTCCATTCAACTAATTTCTTCAGTGAGTATAGAGATGGGGTTAATGTAACATTACTATAAATATCTTGTCAAGTTTCTATTCAATCATCCTATAAAGTCGCCCTAAAAGGGCGAGGCTTTAAACCCAATTTTTCGGTAAATCAGCCATATAAACCGCTAAAATCTCCAGCCTGTGGTATGTCGAGGGATTTTACCGGATACAGAGTTTGCATAGACAAAAAACTATCCAAATATAATAATCATAGAAAAAAATCTATATTAGCAGAAACTCAGACAGGATAAGCTTTTGAAGCCTTTTACTAAAAATCTTTTAAATACCCTGTTATCTTCAAGGATTACTGGGGCATATTAAGTATAACGAGAAGATCAGTCGGCAAAAAGTTGAGGCGTTTGTGGCCCTGGGATACTGGCAAGCGAAAATCTGGGGATTGCTACGAGATCCCGTCTTGAAAGCACTGCATAGCAACTCAGGACGGGGTGGTGACAGCTTTTGGAGAGATTTAGAAGTAATGAAGTTGTGGGGAAAATATAACCCCGAAGAATCGACTAAAAAAATTCTTAAACAAATCAAACTAGCTGACTATATCACCTCGGCCAGTGATCGAGCGGCGATCTCTAGTTTAACCCAATTCGTTAACTACGATCAACAAACAGGTCTAGAATTGCGTCATCTCCTCTCTGGAGAACCCTTAGATCTCAAATTAGCTAACACAACTCATCAGAAAATCGCTTTTAACCGCACGGATTACTTAAAAGAACAAGAAAACCGACTATTTAACCAAATTCCCGCCAGACTACGCACAGGAATCTCAGAAAACGAAGCTAAAGAACTATTTTGGTGGTTATGGCGCTGTCTTCCCCAAGCAGCGGCGAAATTACTCGATGACGAAAATCTGCTCCTAATGCCCGCCGAAACCAGAATACCGGACGGATCGATCTGGAGTCATGCTAGTTTAACGGCGGCCATTGCCGGGACTCTAGCGGGATATGATCTCACCTCCGAAGATGTGGTCAATAAATGGCCGACAGGAAAACAATTATCTCACCCTTATCTCGTTAGTTTCAGCTTTTCCCCAGTCCAAGAACTAATCAAAGCCAGCCGCAAAATGGGCGATTTTTGGGCAGGTTCTTGGATTCTGCACTATTTATCCGCTAAAGTCTGCTGGCAACTCGCCCAACAATACGGCCCCGATAGTTTGATCTATCCCTCTCTCTACGCACAACCCTTAATCGATCAATGGTTATTAGAAAAATACCCCGATTTTAGCTCCTGGATCGACCCACCGGGCGATCAACAATTACTAACCGCCGGATTTCCCCACATTATTATCCTCGTCTTGCCCAAAGATAAAGTCGCGGCGGCTATGCAAACCGCCAAATCTAGCCTATTAAAACAATGGAAAGAAATTAGTCGGCAAGTTTTCGAGGAATTGGCAGAACGTCACTGGATGCCCAAATTAAGAGAAAATAGTCGTACCTGGGACAGTTGGTTAAATGCCCAATGGCAAACCTATTATGTGGGGGTTCCCATCGGTAGAGAAGACCAACCCCTCATCAGTGGCGAAATTTACAAAGAAAACGAAAATATCGACGAAAATCAAGCCGAAGCCCCAGAAAAAGCGCAAAGCTGGCCAGATAAACAAAACGAACTTTATAATCTCTACGATAAAAAAGCTCTATTTTTAGAAAAAGAGCAGGAATTTCTGCAAAAAGCCGGAGAATTACGTCTTCAGAATTGCCAAAAATATCCTTTTAGCTCTAATGTTGGTTCTTGGTGGAGTAGTGCTGTCGAGCAAAACCTTTCTGCCCTTGCTGCCGTCAAAAATGCCCGCGATTGGCAGATTCCCACCGCTTTCGGTCCCCGTTCTACCATTTCTGGACTCGGACCCGTCGTCCATCCCGATGGTAACAACGATTGGATAACTGAAGGTCAAACACAACAATATTGGCAACGAAATGCCGGATTATTCGATGGTATCGAACAACTCAACGCCACCGAAACCGTTAAACGTGGATTACACCTAATCCTGCCAAAACTTTTAAAAAATAGCGACCAAAAGCGTCTAGATGCCGCTTATCCCGATTTAACTGTGGGAGTCGCCGGTTATCTCAAAACAGGTGGTGATATAGACTATTTCCATCGAGTTTGTCGCACCATCTCCCGTAAGCTAAGAAAAGACGGTAAAAATATTCCCTCAGCACTTACCCAACCGTGGGGAATCCCTTACATTGACGATCACATCGAACCGGAATATAAACGTTATCACCCTCGATTTCTTAATGCGGGATGGTTAGTAGAAGAACTAGAGATTGCCGATGAAGAAGTGGCTAATTATCGCCATCAATTAAGCCAATTAATTGACCAAAACTATCCCAACAATAACCCGGCTGATTGGTATGTTATCGCCGCAGGAGATGGTGACGGAATGGGGGAATGGTTAAAAGGCCAAAAAATGAAACCCTATCGAGAATATATCCCTAAGTCACTTCATCAATACGCCGATCATCCCCCGACCGAAACCGATACCCTAGAAAAAGAAGTGCAAAAAGCTTTTGCCGATTTTGTCACCCTCGATAAACCCATGGGACCATCTACCCATAGCGCCCTCAGTCGCGCCCTTTTAGACTTCTCTAATCAACTCGTTCCCTACCTCACCGAACAGCGTTATGCTGGACGCTTAATCTATGGTAGCGGTGATAATATTCTTGCCTATACTAATCTCTGGGAATGGGACAAATGGTTATGGGATATCCGCCAATGTTTTAAGGGAGAAAAAGACCCCCATGGCGAATTTAATAACGCTGGTGACTATTGGCAATGGGAAGGCGAAAAACCTCCCGAAAATCTCTCCAAACGTCCCCTATTTACTATGGGAAAGCGGGCGACTATCAGTTTCGGTATTGTCATCGCTCATCATTCTGTACCCCTTGCTATCGCCCTAGAAAATCTCTGGGAAGCTGAGAAAAAAGCCAAGGAACACGCCTATAAAGGCTTTGACGGCAAAAAAGTCAAAAAAGACGCTGTACAAGTGCGCGTTCTCTACGGCAACGGAAACATTCTAAAATCTACGGCTAAGTTTGATGTTTTTTATCAATGGCAAAAACTCTTAGAATTGAATTTAGATGCCAGGATCTTTGAACAAGCTGCTACAATTTGGGAACAACATCCCGCACCAGTACAAGAAGCGATTTTTCCATGGACAAAAGCCTTCTGTAGCCGTCGGGAGAACTTATCAGAAAAACAAACAGAGAAGATTCAAAAAGAACTTGTCAACTTTCTAGATAGCCTTTGGCAAACTACAGAAAACACACCAGAAGTTCTTAATGAAGCTATCAACAATTGGCTTAAACTAGCAGCTTTTATGACTCGAAAAAGAGAGATTAAGATTGGAGATTCACTGTCATGTATTGGTACACAATCACTCCCCTAGATGTTCTTCTCCTCCGCGATGCGAAACCCTTTAGCTCCAAGGAAACAGCCTGGGTGGGAAGTACATTTCCCCCCAACAGTTACACGATCGCCGGGGCTTTAAGTGCTTTACTGGATCGCTCTAAAAATGGCTATTTTAGAATCACCGGTCCATTCCTATCTTTTGCTGGAGATACTTTATATCTACCCCGTCCTTTAGGATTCGCCAATTCTGATCCATTAATTCCTATTTCTTGGAGTGATAATTTAACGATTTCAGAAAACCATATATTTTGGGATCGATTGAAACCCGCCCCTTTAGCTAAGACTGAACTTCGCAAAAATTGCCAAAATCGAGAAAATCAAGAGGAAGAAGAGAACGAAAGTAAATATCGTCAGTATCTACCTTTTGAAGTTATTCTCGATTATTTAAAAACAGGAGCGATCGATCCCTCTCCGTGGTTAGTCAAGCACGAAGGAGAAGATAAACCCTGGCGAGAAGAAATTCGTTCCCATAACGCCATAAAACCGGGAAGCAAACGGGTAAAAGATGCCGATGGATACTTTGTGGAAAAAGCGGTCCGAATGCTACCTGGTTGGAGTATAGCGATCGGAATCGATGTTAATATTCCCACTCCCACAACTTTACGGTTAGGAGGAGAAGGACACCGAGTTATGCTGGAAAAATGTGATGATTTAGGTCAACAATGGCAACAATTAAAACAACAATCTGAGGAGAACTTTAAACAAAGAAAAAAAGCGATCGCTTATCTCGTTACCCCCGGTATTTTTGAACGCCGTCACGATAATAATCAAGCCATTTGTCGCTCTTGGCCCTGGGAATGGAAACTCGCCCATACTGTTAATAGTAATCAGAAACCGGGCAATCTAGTCAGTGTCGCAACCGCTCGAGCTATCCCCATCAGTTGCCGCATTCAATCAAAAGAAAATACTAGCATTCCCGCCCCCCAAGTCTTCGCGGCCCCCGCCGGTAGTCAATACTATTTAAATCAACCTGATCGCCTATTTCAAGATCAGCCCAATAGTCCCGAATATCACCAACGCTGGCGCAAATTAGGCTACTCAGAATTACTTTGGATAAACTATAAGGAGAATAGTTAACCTACAGGATCGAGATAGAAGTGCTGAAAATTGCGTTAATGATTTTGATGACAAGCAATCAAAATGGTCATTATCTCACTTAAACAGAGACTTTTAGCTCTCTTAGGTTTGGTGGGTAAAATGTATTCTAAGATACAGTCTTGCTGTCTCTGGAGTGGAAGGAACCACTCCAGAGACAGAGGACACAAAGATTGATCGCTTCTATAGTTAAGTTAAACTGATCAAACAAAGAATAAGCGAGCCGACTTTTTGCCCTTACTCGTTTGATTACTCCATGATGCCATAACTTCTGGGGCCAATGCCCTTCAAACTGGTGACAGAAATCATCTACAGGATCAAATAAAGCATCTAAACTAAATATTAGGACAGGTTATCGGAATTTTAGGTTACTTTCAGCTTACTAACCGTCCTTTTCCTTATCCTGAACTCAGGTTAATTAATCATGAACTTAATTCACTTCTATCTACTTTCTCCCCTACACACCGGAGGGATGACTCAAGAAGGGAATCTAGTCGGTATTGCTCGTGAATCCCATACCACTTTACCCTATGTTCCCTCCAGTACGATTCGCGGGAAAATCCGTTCTTTAGCTACCGAAGAAACCCTAAAATTTAAGTTATTCGGTAATGAAATCGATCGAGATGCAGAAAACTTGGTACAGGGAGACATCTGGATAGGAGATGGCTCGATTCTCTGGTTGCCCATCTCTTCTCTAAGTCACGGTGTCGTCTGGATCACTTCGCCTTTACTTCTCCGTCGTTGGACAAGATTAACTAATCCTCGTCTGACAATTCCCCCCGAATATAGCTGTAGTTTTAAAAGAGCTAACAGGAACGTCTATCTCAAGGATGCCATTCTCAAGGATAATGATCTAAAAGACTGGTCAACTTGGTCAAGTTTTATTCCCCAAAACTCTGTCAGCAGTGGCATTAATCAAGTCTTAGTATTACCCGATCAGCATTGCACGACTCTCATTCAAATGAGTTTATGGCGACAAGTTAAAATTAAATTAGATGAGCATAAATCCGTCGATGGTGGACTTCGTTATGAAGAAGCTATTCCCCCCGATACCTTAATGTATTTTCCTTGGGGTGTCACCTCTCAAGCTAATCAAACCAAACAAAAATCCCAAGCTGATTTTAAACGGTTATTAGCAAACAATGACATTATTCAAATCGGTGGGCAGGAAAGTTTAGGACGCGGTTTTGTGCAACAATTGTAGAGGTAATTTATGACTGATAATCTTGCCCTAGCTAAATGGTCAGTGGTCGATTATCATCGCATGATTTCGGCGAGAATTTTAATCGATCGGCGTGTAGAATTACTGAATGGAGATATTCTCGAAATGAGTCCAGAAGTCCCTTTACACAAAGATAGTGGAGAAGGATTAGCTAATTTTCTCCGTCAACGTCTCAAGGATAAAGCATGGGTAAGAGAAGTTGGACTCATTACCCTAGAAAACTCAGAACCTGAACCCGACATCGCTATAGTTTTTCCCCCTCGTTCTCGCTATCGAGATCATCATCCCCATGCCGATGAAATTTTTTGGTTAATCGAAATTTCTGACTTAACTCTTAGTAAAGACTTAACCGATAAAAAACGCATCTATGCCCAAGCTGGTATTACAGAATATTGGGTAGTTACTATCAAAAATCTAGAGATTTATATTTTCCGTCAACTGATAAATTCTGATTATCAATATCAAGAAAAATTTACTACAGGAACTTTATCTGCCGCCGCATTTCCCGATATTATCATTTCTCTTGATGCCCTTTGGTCAGGGAATATTTTTTAACTTTTGGAGCCAAAATAACCGTGACATTCGACCCTAGAACGATTAGCAATCCCGTGTTCAATGCTTTACAAGAATTATATTTAAATACTGGTGATGATAGTCGCCGCAAAGAACAAAAAAAACAAGCTCTTGAACTTTATACCTATCTTTCGACTTGGGGAATGATGCGCCTAAAAGCTGAGGAAACTACCCTAAATCAAGAAGGAAAAAAACAGGTGGTTAAAAAGTATTTTCAATGCCTAGAAAAGTTATCTCAAATAAATAATCTTTCTAATTCTCAAGGATTAACTACTCTCAAAGATTTATCTACCGATGATTATCTGGGTCTAACGGGTTTAGGCTTGGAAATCGCCCAAGAATTTAGCTTCTGGGCTAACGCCATCTATTCCGATGTGGAAAGTGGCGACTAGCTCAGATAAATTATCACCACAGTTTTGATCATTCATTCAACCAGAAAGGAAATTATAATTATTATGTCCCATAGCCCCTTACCACCCCCTAATCGCCCCCAAAAACCCACCCTAAAAAATCCGGCTATACAGCAGCAAAATAACCACCAACCCCCCAAAAAGCCTCCTAGTGGCGGCGGCGGCAATAATAATCCTCCTCAACCCTCACCCTGGTTAAACGCCGAAAAGGAACCTCAACCCGACCAATCAGCCAGTTTTGTCGAATATCTCCGTTGGATGCGTGCTGCCGACTATCCACACAAAGATGCGACTAAAACCCAAATTCTGCAAACAGCCCAAGAAAATGCTAACTACACTCAGCGTCTTGACCAACTCAATCAACGTACCCAACTGTTAGCGAAAGACGGAATCACTTTTCAAGTCAAATCCACCTGGCGTATTCGTGTCGGTGGTCATCGTGGACCGGAAAGTATTCTTTTACCTGCCTTTGATGCCCTCGGAATGCCCTATATTCCATCTAGTACATTGCGCGGTGTTGCCAGAAACCAAGCCATCCGAGAAATCATGGCGGAAAATAATCTGGAATGGAAAGAAGCTGTGGAAAAAACCACTCTCTATTTTGGCGATATAAACGCCAAAGAGAAAAAAAATAAAACGGGTAAAGTTGTCTTTTTCGATGCCTATCCTTTACCTTCTAAAAACGGGGGGTTAGAAATGGACATGGCTAATAATATTTGGTCATGGAAAGATGATTCTATGGAATATTCTCCTAACCCTAATCCTTTTTTCTCTCTCAAAGAACCAACTTTTTTAATTGGTTTACGTCTAGCTAGTAACTGTGAGGATAAAAAGATACTTGAACAGGTAAGACAATGGCTTAATAAAGGGCTACAGCTTGGCATAGGTTCACAGGTAAATAGTGGTTACGGTGAATTAAAGCCAATTGATGATAATATTCATCCTGATAATAATAAAAATGACAACGATTCGAGTTTTTATCGATTAAATTTTGAGCTAGAAGGTCAATTAATTCATGGTTATCAACGATTCACCCAATGGCAATGGAATCACCGACGCAATGAATGGCAAATGCGGAGCGCACCCGTTGCAGAAGTTCGTCCGACAGCCTTTAAATCGATGATGCGATACTGGTTTCGTGTTTTGGCCTCTGGAGTTTTACCTATTAACGAAGTTCAAGAGATTGAATCTGAATTATTTGGAGGTATTAATCCTAAAAAATACGGTTATCTACAAGTGAATATTCTTGAGGGTAAAGTTACCCAAAAAGAACCTCGAACCAATGCTCAGGGTAAAAATGATCCTTGTGGTGAACAACGGGGAACTTTAGTCTTATCTTTATCTTCTGAAACCCCAAAAGATAAACAAGAAGATGTTAAAAAATTAGCTAAATATTTGCTTTGGTTTTTAGCTGATATGGGTGGTATTGGTCAAGGTGCAAGACGACCTAATTATTCTCGCAAAACTCGTGAATACGCCCCCTGGTTTCGTGGTTCGACATTGTATATTGACAGTGAAGAAGATTTTTGGGCAATTGCCAAGGATGTGCAGGGGTTTAAACAACAATTTCAGCAAAGATTGCAAGATTTTTATGGTATTTTGGATAAAATTAGTGAAACCAATATCAATACTAATAATCTCAGAACAGTAGATCAAGTTTCACAAAATCAATGGATTGATGCGGCCGATAGTAACTGTCAAATTTTTGTCTGTGCAGGAAATGAACAAAGAGGTAAACCCCATGCTTTAGCGATTCTTCACAGTGATACTTTGAAAATTACCGGTAAAAATGGTCAAAGAGAATATGATGGTAATCTCTGTGGTAAAGTCAGTGGTGGAGCTAAACCTTCTCCCGTGTGGATTGCTGATTTAGGAAATTACCAGATAGTTACTGTATTCGGAGCGACGGTAGCTCCTCGTAAAAATTTCGTCAGTGAATTGAAAGCTAAAACTATTGCTGAAAATTTCGCTCAAATCTTCCCTTTATAATCCTAGGCTGTGGGAAGTGGGTTTTTAAAGTTCGCTTGGGAGTTAACCAGACTATTAAAAATGGATTTGGTATTATAAGCTAAGACGCATTTAACCCGCTTATTCTTAGATTAGCCGAACCTCCCCCAATCCCTTTACTGTTGCCTTTTGCCTCTTGCCTCGTCTCAACAAGCAATTTAAATTACGAACAGCCTAACCTTGCACCTGTTTGAGAAAAAAGGGATTGAAACCTTTAACTGGACTGAATTCTAATTTTATTCAGCCAGTCCTATTTAAAAATCAAACTCGTCTAAACCCGATTCTGGGGGAGAAAAGCGACTGCGAGGAGATTTTTTCGACTTTCTGAAAAAAGCGGGAATAATTGCGGCGATAAAAAATCCTATTCCCAAAGAAAAAGCCAATAAAATGCCGATGGGTACTTTAATTGACTCAAATTGTAGAAACTTTAAAGAAACTGGTTGGATATTTTGGATAGCAAAAACTGCCATAGTCATAATCCAACCACCGACAATAGCACTAGCTAAAAAATTAGTGATTGTATTCATGCTTGTCCTCGCCAGGTTTGTAGGAGATTTTTTAACCTTTTGTAGGCTAATTTACGAGTTATACCCCTATTAATTTAACCTCCGTGGGGCGGAAATTACCGTTAATTGACTAAAACGTTACAATTGTCGATCGATCTCGAATAAATCTCGATCGCGATAATATAATTGTGGCCTGATCGCCCTAAGCTAGAGCTAGTAAATATAAATAGCACCCTGTTGATTGATGTTAAAGGTGGTATAACCGGGGGTACTCCCCGGAACTTTGGTGACAGTAATCGTGACTAAATTATCATCATTGACCTCTACGGCATAGATTAAACTAGAAGAATAGCGATCCGCGGCGGCATTAGCCCGATTAATCAGAATATATGCTGGAATTACCAAACCTCTTAGGGTTGTCTCCGCACCTGGAGATAATAATTGGGGAGAGGAATTAATATTGGCCGATAGGTCATAATTGAGGTCAATATCGGTTTGATTGATAATTTTGATCTGCACGGGACGACTCATATTCACCCTAGCAACAGGTTGCCAAGGACCCGGTTGAAAGGTGGTAGCGGGGGGATTTTGAGCGGGTAAAGAAGGGGGAAAAACTAATCCCAGACTTAACACTAGGGAAAGAGTCAAAAAGCGATCGCATTTCATAGATAAATCTTGGTCTAGGGTTTTCATCCTATTTTAGGGAGGTATCCCCAGTGTTTTATACTTAAAGTAGAAGCTTTTGAAATTGTCTATAGCATTGATTGATCAGCTATCAGGGAATATCCTAAGCTTCCCTGATTCTGCTCCGTAAACAAGGCTAAATACACCGATTTTTCTCTAGAAGTTTCCCTAGTAACCCCTATCAACGGTTTAACTTAGGTTGAGATTGATTATATGCCTACCATCGACATATCGGGAGTATCCCACAGTTACGAGTTATTTTCGCCCCGAGCGGATAAACCGGTTTTAGTCTTTATACACGGTTGGCTGCTGAGTCGTCACTACTGGCAGCCTTTGGTAGATATTCTCTCCCCGGATTATCCCTGTCTAGTTTATGATCTCCGGGGCTTTGGCGACTCCCAAAAAATCACCTCTAACAGTCCTCCTAGCAGTTATAACCTTGAATCCTACTCCCAAGACGTTATTACCCTTCTTAACCGCTTAAACCTCGATGCTGCTTGGTTAGTTGGTCATTCCCTCGGTGGTAGTGTTGCTTTGTGGGCCGCGGATATCTGTCCTGAACGCATTAAAGGGGTAATCTGTATGAATGCCGGCGGTGGCATCTATCTAAAGGAGGAATTTGAGCGATTTCGGGAAGCCGGAAGACAGATTTTACAGAGAAGACCGCCTTGGTTGCCCCGTGTTCCCTTGATTGATGTTTTATTCTCGCGGATGATGGTCAAGCAAACCCTAAGTAAAAAATGGGGCAAACAGCGAGTGATTGATTTTGTCCGGGCCGATTACCAAGCGGCCCTGGGGTCACTTTTGGAAACCACCACTATCAGCGAAGTTCATCTTTTACCCCAGATTGTCTCCCGTCTCCCGCAGCCGGTCTATTTTCTGGCGGGGAAAGAGGATACGATTATGGAAGTTAAGTACGTTAACCATCTGGCCAGTTTTCATCCTTTGTTTGAAACTGGCGGCAACGTGATTGAGTTATCCGGTTGTGGTCATTTTGCCATGCTCGAACAAACAGCAGCGGTGGCCCAAAAGATGATGGCTATTTTAAATCAGCATCGGTGTTAGGGGGTTAAGTGTTGAGGTTTTAGTTGAAATTCCCCCATCACCCCATCACCCCATCACCCCATCACCCCATTCCATCCACAGATACTGTTATGAAGTGAAAATTTATGTAACAATGACTCTATAAGGGCGATTTTTTAGTGATCGCCGAGGCCGTCTATTAATCGAATCGATGTCTTTGAAGAACGTAGCCCCAAACCGGAAACCTGACTTTTCTTACCCATTCTTGCCACTACTAGCGGAATTTTTCTCCCTTTTGTGTTATCCACGGGAATTTTTGAGCTATTGCTGAGATTGGCATTTTGTCACTTCCCGTTAGTTGAATTCAACAAAAGAAGCTGTTTAGGAGCAATTTATGTTACACCGCAAGATTTATCAATTCTGTATGGATGGTCAGGAAGTCTGCATTTTCTTGCGCGATCAGCAAAGATGGATTGATAATGCTCGTATTGTCGATCTAGAAAGCGATCTCGTCACCATTCGCTACGAAACAGAAGAAGAAGACGAAATTTCTTCTTGGGAAGAAATGGTGCGTTTAGAAAGTATTGGTGCGGTGAGCAGAAAACTGGCCTCGGTGTCGCGGACGAATCCTGATATTAATGTCTCGGAAGATTGTCCGGAAGCAGAACAACTTTATCCCCATTCTCCCGATAGCTTAGATTAGTTTTGTCGATTTAAATGACAGTGGCTAGAAGTCCCGAGGTTTTAACCATGGCCAAGGGACTTTTAAGGGATAGAAGGGAAGAGAGCCGGTCAGAATCACCACTTGTTGTAAAGTTATCCTAAGTAGTCGTGCAAAATTAATTTCTTGGTTAGGATAGGCAAAAGGCAAGAAGTAGTTAGATATGTGTAATTGATTGTGTCTAGCTACTTAAAAGCCGCCAGATTTTCTCTATTATAAGCTGGAGGAGCAAAATGAATTCTAATCCCTACTTCGCTGCCAAGTATATCTATCAAAAATTTGTGGCAGTAGTAATAGTTTTAATTAGTTGTTGGTTAGTGACTTTTCCGGCCTTCGCCGGCTCCGCCCCTCTAGAAGTTAAAATTAGTCTAGGCTCCGGGCAAGGAGAATTAAAATTCTTTCCTAGTCAATTAGACTTTATTGCCGGACAAAAATACAAATTAATTCTCGATAATCCCAGTCCCACTAAACATTATTTTACCGCTAAAGACTTCGCCGATGCTAGTTGGACCCAGAAAGTTGAAGCGGGAAAAGTGGAGATTAAAGGGGCGATTCACGAACTAGAATTAAAACCTAATGCACAGGCAGAATGGGTAATAGTTCCTCTCAAAACCGGTAAGTATAAATTAATCTGTACTATTCCAGGTCATGCCGAAGCGGGAATGGTGGGGGAAATCGCCATTAATAACCCATGAATTTAAGAAAAATTGTCTCCTTTGCTTTCCTATTATTTATTCCTCTATCGGTGGTCGCTGGTCGTCTTAATTGGGGAGATCAAGCTATTTTTATCACTGCCGCTTTATCGATCATTCCCCTGTCAATTTGGTTAAGTACGGCTGTGGAAAGAGTTGCCGTAGTCACCGGGCCAACTTTGGGAGGATTAGTTAATGCTATCTTCGGCAATACTACCACTTTAGTTATTGCCTTAATTGCCCTAAAAAAAGGCTTGGTGGACATCGTACAAGCCAGTATTACCGGCAGTATTCTCAGCGATTTATTATTATTTATGGGCATGGGAATGCTCACGGGAGGAATTCGCTACAAAGAGCAAGAATTTAAACCGATTTTAGCGCGGGTAAATGGTTCTTCCATGACTTTAGCAGTAATAGCGATCGCTTTACCAACTTTGGTAATATATACTTCTAAGGTGGTGGAAGTTGCCGATATTCTCCGTCTTTCCCTAGTCACCGCCACGGTTTTATTAATAGTTTATGGGTTAACTTTATTATTTTCCCTCAAAACCCATAGCTATCTCTACGAAGTGGGATTAAGTAACGAAAATACCCCCGACAATCAGGTTAGTGAGGAAGAAAAAGCTCAAGTCTGGATTTGGTTACTTGTGCTGCTTACTTCCACTGTAGCTGTAGCTTATGAGTCGGATTTATTTGTTAATGTAGTGGAATCGGTGATGGAAGGATTTAATCTCACTCCTCTCTTTATCGGGGTGATTTTCATTCCTTTAATTAGCGATGTTTCTGGAATAGTTACCGTCACTCAATTAGCCCTAAAAAATCAGATGGATTTAACGGTTTCCGTGGCGATGGGTGATAGTTTATTGGTGGCTTTATTCGTGGCACCTTTATTAGTTTTTATCGGTCAATTTTGGCAGCAACCGATGGATTTAAATTTTAATCCCTTTAACGTTGTCGCTTTAATTGTAGCGGTGATTGTCACTAATTTAATCAGCTTTACCGGTCGTTCCAATTGGTTAGATGGAACCTTATTACTAGCCACCTATTTAATCTTGGCAGTGGCTTTTTATTACCATCCCACCTAGCAAAAAAAAGAGATTTAGGTATTTTCTGAGATTTCTGTCTTAGAATGGATCGATATCACCTTACTGCCGCAGGATTGCTGATGATGAAAAGAGGGTTTTGGTTTGTCGTCGGGTTAGTAGTAACGATAATTCTCCTTCCTTCCCTAGTTCTTTCTAATTCCATCGGTGAACAGGGAATTTATGCCGATCGCCTGCGGGCGGAACCCTATAATTTATTAGGGCGAAAAATTGCCATCGGTCAAGTGGAAATCGGCCGACCGGCTCAGTTCGGTTATGATAAAGTGGCAGCTTGGCGACCTCCCTATAAATTAGCCGGTGTTTTTTTTCGCGATCAAATTGCCAAACCCAACACCTATCTAGATAATCACGCCGCTATGGTGGCAACGGTGATGGTCAGTGATGATAAAAAAATCCCCGGAGTGGCCCCAAAAGCGAGATTATATTCGGGGGCGGTGGGTTCTTTGCGACGCGGCGGACAACCGGAAGAATGTCTTGCTAGTCAAAATATTGCCCGACAAAATAGCGGTGATGTGCGGGCGATTAACTTTAGTTTTGGGGAATCTTTGCAAAGAGATCAGCGACAGGAACCAAAATTAGATGGTCAAGCTTTATTAACTCAATGTGTTGATTGGTCATCGCGAGTTGATGATGTTCTTTATGTAATTGCTGGTAATCAAGGTAAGGGAGGAATTCCCATTCCCACCGATCATTTTAACGGCATTACTACCGCTTATACAGCGAAAAGAGAAGGAAAATTTACTAAAGTTGATTTTGCTAATATTAGTGCTTTACCGGTGGGTATTGGCCGCAGTGTAATTAAACGGGAAATTAATGATGGTTTGCGACGGTCAATTAATTTAGTTGCCCCCGGCAATAAAATAGAGCTTTATGATCTCAAAGGTAAATTAAATACTGTTAGTGGCACCAGTTTCGCCGCTCCTCATATTACAGCATCCGTGGCGCTTTTACAAGAATACGGCGATCAACAAATTAATCAAAAAAATCCCCATTGGAGTCTCGATTCTCGTCATCATCAAGTGATGAAAGCAGTGATGCTTAATGCTGCCGATAAAATTAAAGATAAGGGCGATGGGTTACGATTAGGTATGAGACGGACGGTCTTAACTAAAGACCAAAAAACTTGGTTAGAGTCCGATGCTTATAAAGACCCGAAAATTCCTTTAGATATGCAGATGGGGACGGGACATCTTAACACTTTTCGCGCCTACCAACAGTTTAGTAATGGTCAATGGTCGGCCGCAGAATCTATTCCTCCTATTGGTTGGGATTACGCTACAGTTACCGCTAATAGTTATCAAGATTATGCCCTAGAGAAGCCATTAAAAGCTAATAGTTTTGTTTCGATAACTTTGGCTTGGGATCGTTTGGTAGAACTAATCGATACTAATCGCAATAATCTCTATGATCTCGATGAAAGTTTCCGGGATCGCGGCCTGAATAATTTAGATGTTTATCTTTTACCTGCCCAAGAGGATAATAATGCTAAATACACCTGTGCTTCCCTGAGTGATAGTGATAGTTTAGAGCATATGTTTTGTCCTGTACCCATCTCTGGAAACTATAAAATTCGGGTTCAATATCGTCAACAAGTTAACGAGAAAGAACAAGCTTTTGCTCTTGCTTGGTGGACGGTTCCTGAATAATAAAAATGATAGTAAGATAGTAAGTGAGGAGAGGCGCTCATGCAACAGGCACTCATGCAAAAGAGGGAATAGATAATCAGTTTTTAATAACCAGATTCTCTCCCCCATGGCAACTCCTACAGGACCTTGATTTTTCCTTGGCACAGCTGCCAGCGGTTATTTAGAGGTCTTCCCGAATAATAGTCCCAATAAGCTTTTTATTATCCAGAGTAATGCTAAGGTTGCAATGGTCAACACAGCCCATCTTGGTAATACATTTAGTAGATAGGCTATTACTCCAAATCCAATAATAAAAAGAAGCAATGATTTCAAAGCAGAGATGAGGGGAGAGGCTTGTGTTTTATAGCTGCTTGGACTACTTCTTTGGGACAGGAAATAGTATATATTCAGAATTTGTTTGAGAAGCTGATAAGATTGAAGTCTAAGCAGTCGTTTACCAGTCTTACTAGATTCTATGATATCACTCAAAATTATCGCTGACCGAGTGCCTAAACTTTTGAGAATATTAGAAGGTATATCTTTCACTATTGTTTCTGAACCAACTCCATATTCACCCAGGAAGTATTCTTTTTCTTTCCCTTTTAAATCTTCCAGGAAACGTTGAGCAAGTTCTGCAGCAGCTAAGGGAGTTACTGCTTTGTCAAAATAGCCACCAACATATTTGTAGTTTGGCTCAGGAGTTGAGTCAATTTTTTGTTGATTCCATTCCAATTGTTCAGAAATTGCGTCTTTGAATACATTCCCTAAATTTTCCTTAAGAATAGCACTATGTCCTAAACTGACAAGCTTATTTAAGAATTCTTCTAATTCTTCTTTTGCAAGGGTTGTATTAGGTTGAGCAAATTTAATTAAGTCTTGAATTAGCTCATTTTTTTCTGTTTGTGTTTCTGTGGGAAAAGATTCATCAACAAGTCGCTTGACGTATTCTTGAATTTTCTCTTCCTGAGTTCCTGAGAATTGTTCTAGTTTAATTTGGCGACTTACAACTCCAGAGAAGGCTTTTAAGGATTCTGAAGTTAATAACCCATCAACAATACGGTTGACTCCATCTAACCGTCCCCAAAGTATATCATTAGAACGCCAAGATTTCTTAAAAAAGCCTCCAAAAGCACGAAATTGATCTCCAGCTAATTTTTCTTCAAGTCCCTTATCTTTGCCAAATCCTTTATCAGCATCATTGGGAGAAATACGAACAAGTTTAATTGGACTGTTGTTTTGGACATCGGACAAATATTGATAGGGATATATTACTTGATCAATTAGCTGAAATTTCTCAAATTTGCCAATTGCTGGTTCTACATTCTCCGATTGTTCAGTTAACAACTTCGCCGAAGCTTGTTCTATTTTTTCTAATATTGTTTCACCTTTGGTTATAGTTAATGCTTCCCAATCTTGATCTAGAGCTACATCTTTAACCTTCTTCCGTAAATTGTCCCCGATAGAATGGATTTTGTCAAAATTTAGCTCTTTGAGATTTTCTACGGTGACATCGGCTAAATCTTGACTATCTAAGATAAGACGCAACAACGTCAATAGATAATCATATATTTTTTTGCGCTTCAAATTTACAGATTGTTGATTATTGTCCTCTTCATCTTCTGTAATGAGTTGATAAAATTTTTGGCGAACAGGTTCGGATTTTATCACTTCTTTGATAACCTGATCAATGACTTTGAGCAACTCTAGCAGCCAAGTGATTTTATTGGCTAAATTTTTCAACTCTGTATATTTGGTAATATCATCTGTATCTTTAGTAATAGCATCAGATATCAGAGAGTAAATTTGGGACAAGAGAAAGTTATGTTTTCTAATAGCATATTGAATATCTAGATTTTCAACATCTTGAGCTAGGGAGTTTAAAGTTTCCTCTCGCTTTTTAATTTCCTCAGAATTATTAATAAATTGGGTCAATAAACTGGCACTTTTTTCTAATAGTTCTTCCTGTTCTTGTTCTTTTCCAACAAAATATTGATTGTCAAAAATTACGGAGAGAACACTATCTCTTAAACTGACTAAACGACACCTCCAATAACGATTTTTGGCTTCTGTTGTTTGTTCAGATACTTCTTCATCAACACTTTTTAATAACAAATTATAGCGACGAATTTTGTCGTTAATACCTTTGATTTGTTGAAGATCTTTGCCAATACTTTCATAGCTGGGTAAACCGATTAGAGAACCCGTGATGACTTCCCAAACAGTAGGTTGCTCCATTTCTTTAAATTTGGTACTGTCAACAAAGCTTTCCGGATTGGGATCGAGATAAAATAATTGACGATTGACAGGACGATCTGCTGTACGATAATAAATGGCTTCAGTGGTATAACTAAAAGGACGATTATCTAGAACTCCCCCATCAACAAAATAGATTTTATATCCCTCTTTTGGAGGTTCTTGCGGAAGGATGCGATTTCTCAAAAGCTTTCCCCATTCTTGTAGTTGGTTATCTACCTTATTATCAGACTTGATTTCGACAGGTACTACGGGAAAAGCCAGGGGAAAACAAGAGGTGATTCGACAGAGTTTAGCTAAGGCTTGTTGAGTATCTTTATCTGTCATAGAAAAAGGATCTCCAAAATCTTGATCTTCTCGATATTTAAGATGAAAAACGCAACGATTATCTTTGATTTCGATGACTTTTCCAGTGTTGTCAAAGGTTTTATAGATTCTTCCTAAAACATCAGTGCCAGTGATAAACAAATCTAATTCGTTAAACTCTGAATACCATTCTCCATCAGGAGCAGATTGTTGGTTATTTCCAGCTTTTTCAAAAGCTTTAAAAAGTTCTTCCTGATAGTATCCCTCGCCGTTTAAAAGAGAGTTGACATTGGTCTGATTATTTTCTTTTTTGATCGGACGCAGTAATTTATTTATATCCCCACTTTCTCGCCAAATATCTCCAAATTCTTTAAAGTCAACTACAATTTTTTCGTAGCTATTAGCAACTGCATAGCTCAAGAGAACTCCATTAATTCCTCCCGCTGAAGTTCCCGATACAATATCAACAACAATATCTGAATCTGTCAGTGCTTTAATTAATTTATAAATCCCCCGACCCCTTGTTGCGTTATAAAATTCTCGACAAACACCATTCATATAAACTGCTAGAGAAACCCCACCATAAAGCACTAATCCTAAGCGAGTTTCCCTACGAAAATCTGGTTTTTTCAAGCAAGTGGCTGACGAAGATTGTGTGTTTTGACCAGGTGTTGCAGTCATAGCAAGTCTCCACAGTTATTTGGCGTTCTAAAAGGGACAGATACAGTTGGGAGTCGTTTGTGGCGGTTTTTGCGATCAGGGTTGGGACGCTCTACCACATTTCCCAATATAAAAGGATACACACCACCCCGCCACAAACGTTGTATCCTAGACTATATTTTAATAAATCTTTACATTTATCCTGGTATTTGAGGTTGCGGGGAAACAGAAGTCAGAAAACCAACTAAAGCGGTGCAGTGGGAAAAAGCGAAAAACTGCACAGCTAATCAGGTTCTTGACTGGTAAAAATCCCCAGATATGGAAATCGTTGCTATGATTACGATTATCTCCCATGAAAAATATTCACCAGAAGGAACCTGAATTAACGGCAAATTATAGCGCGGTGCTTCTAAAAGATAATACTCTTTGATTGGTATCATTTAAATACCGAACAGCCTCTGAGAGACACCTCGTTTTCTTTTCGGGATAACATCGTCAGAGATTCCCCAATAGTTTGATGCTTGAGACATATTATATAGCAATAAGTCTTCGGGCATTTTTTCTAAAATAACTCGGTTGAGATTAGCGGTATTGATGTTCATTGCTCCCATCACAGAAGAGCCAAGTTCTTTCGATAATAGCGGAATAACCGCGTTACCAATCTCACGAAAACCATGCCATATTGTGCGGTGAAACTGAAACCAATCGGGGAATGTATGTAATCTGGCGGCTTCTCGTACAGTAATACAACGAGGAATAGAATAGTGAATGGGTCTAGGAGCAGTATAGGCCCCTTTGTCACTATTAGTTCCGGCCCGGAGAGTATTACATAAACCAGTAGGAGAAAGCTTGAAAAAGCGACTTTTTGGTTCCACTGTACCCGGTTCGGTTACGATAAATCTATCAATTGATCTTTGGGTATGAACTGAGCCTATATGTCCATAGATTTTTGTATCTACTGTTCTTTGATGGCAAAGTTTAAAAATATCTTTTGGCTGCACTGAATATTTTTTTCTCTTACCACTATAATCTAATTTTGATGCGAGTATGCCTAAATCAGTATCGATAAAAGCCGGTATTAATTCTAAATCTGAAATCGCATCATAGACGCTGGTAAAAGCTGATTTTTTGGCTGAGTTTAAATCGACGGTCTTTGTCAAAGGATATTTAGCCATCGTCACGTCTTTTCGACTACCAATTAAGATTAATCTTCTGCGCTTTTGTGGTGCGCCGTATTCACTGGCATCGAGGATTTTAATTGGCTGATTGATTGTATAGCCAATAGCTTCAAATTCAGAAATTAACTCCTCTAAAAATTGTTTATGTTTACCCGTAGCCATGCCGGGGACATTTTCAAAAATAAAATACTTGGGTTTAATTTCCCCTACAATTCGCAGATATTCAAATACTAGAGAATTTCTAGGATCATCTATTTGTCGTTTACCAATCAGTGAAAAACCTTGGCAGGGGGGACCACCAGCAATTAAACTAACATCGGTGGCATAGCCTTTTAGTTTTAATAATTCCCATATTTCTCTACTTGTTACTTTGGCTATATCCCGGCAAATAGTTTGACAATAGGGAAAGTTAAAATGATGAACCAAGGAATGGACTGCATCAAACTCCACCGCTACAGCAATATCAAATCCCGCCGCTTCTAGACCAAGGGACATCCCACCGCAGCCGGCAAATAAATCGATCGCAATTGGTCTATGTTTCACTTTGATGATTAGCTCTCTATTGTCTGCCTTTTATTATACTGTATTTCTGATAAAATTAAGGCTTTACGTTTTATTAACAGTCTGGTAAATAAAGGCAATTGTGCTATATTATTAAGCAATTATTTGAGCAATTCTTTTTCATCAATTTTTGGATCATTTGTTCAATTATCTTTACTTCAATAGTAATAGCTTATAAAAAATCCCGCCCCAGTATTTGGACGGGAATAACAATCAATCAATAATTAAATACTACTCCCATTCTATAGTTCCGGGCGGCTTAGAAGTAATATCATAAACCACGCGGTTAACTCCCTTAACTTCATTGACAATGCGATTAGAAATTGTCTCCAATAAATCATAGGGAACCCGCGACCAATCTGCTGTCATTCCGTCTTCACTGCTGACTAAACGTAGGACAATAGGATAAGCGTAGGTGCGTTGATCTCCCATTACTCCCACACTGCGGACAGGCAATAAAACCGCGAAAGCTTGCCAGAAATCGTGATACATTCCCTGCTTATTAATCTCGTCGCGCACTACCCAATCTGCATCGCGCAAAATATTTAATTTATCTGCGGTGACTTCCCCTAAAATGCGAATCGCTAAACCGGGGCCGGGGAAAGGTTGACGACGAACAATTTCTTCCGGAAGACCGATTGATCGGCCTAATTTTCTCACCTCATCCTTAAATAATTTTCGCAGAGGTTCGACTAATTTAAACCGGAGATTTTTCGGCAGTCCACCAACGTTATGATGACTTTTAATTTTAACCGCTACTCTTTCCCCGGTTTTGGGATCCACATTACTATCGGCCGATTCAATCACATCGGGATATAAAGTTCCTTGGGCCAGATAATCAAAGGGTCCCAAACGATTTGATTCTTCTTCAAACACCTGAATAAATTCATGGCCGATACGACGGCGCTTTTCTTCGGGATCGGTGACACCGGCCACTTGCGCTAAAAATCGCTTTCTAGCGTTGACATACTCGACTCTAATATGGAATTGCTCGTTAAATATCTGCATTAATCGTTCGGGTTCACCCTTACGCATGAATCCCTGATCGATAAACATACAGGTTAGTTGATCACCGATCGCTCGATGCAAGAGGAATGCTAAGGTAGAGGAGTCCACACCGCCGGATAAAGCCAATAAAACTCGCTTATCGCCCACTTTTGCCCTAATTTCTCGGATCGATTCCTCGACAAAAGCTTCCGTGGTCCAAGTGGGTTCGCATTTGCAGATATGATAGACGAAATTGCGAATTAAGGCGATTCCTCCCACAGAATGGACAACTTCCGGGTGAAACTGCACTCCAAAGAGTTTTTTCTCGTGATCGGCAATGGCCGCACAATCGGTATTATCGGTATGAGCGAGAATTTCAAAACCCGCGGGCAATTCCACGCAGGAATCCCCGTGACTCATCCAAGCGGTGGAACCGTCCTCGACATTGGTTAATAAATCGGTAGGATCGTTGATAAATAGGGATGCTTTGCCGTATTCGGCCCGTTTTGCCCGTTCTACCCTGCCCCCTAACTGCTGTACCATCAATTGCATCCCGTAGCAAACTCCGAGGATGGGTACACCTAAATTCCAAATTTCGGGATCACAGTGGGGCGCCCCTGGATCATAGACGGAATTGGGACCGCCCGAAAGAATTATTCCTTTCGGGTTGATTTGTGCTAATTGTTCGGCACTGGTACGATAGGAGAGAACTTCGGAGTAAACGTTCGTTTCCCGGATTCTGCGGGCGATTAATTCAGAATACTGGGAGCCAAAGTCAAGAATGATGATTATTTGACGATTAAGGCTATTAGTGAAGGACTCTGAGGGCAAAGTCTCTTGGGGGGTGGGAAGGGGGGTTTGAGTTGTCACTACGATCAAGAAAAGAAACTGGCAGGAAAAGGTTAAAGATTTGTGAACTAAATCGGCTATTGTTCTGAAAATAAGCTACAATAGTCTAGCCTTATTAGTTTCATTTTTTAAGACTAAATATTCCCACGATCATAGCACGGTCACTGGGGGGTAACTTGTAGATTTTGCAAAAATTTAATGCCATTTTCGCTTTTGCTGATCAAAGAACGAGAGCGATCGAATAAAATACAACCGACCCCAAGATGACCGTTACTGTGGTTATAAACGTATTCTTGGCAACGGCGATCGATAGTATTAGCCATTTCTCCATAGATGCGTTCCACCCAATTATCTCCCGTTTGCCGGTCTAATTGACGCAGATATTCCAGACCGTTTTCGCTGGTGCTACTGTCAAAAATTTGCTGGAGATGGGGGGTAGCTAAACCCATTTTAGCGGCGTAGGCGGTGAGAATTTCCCGACGACCATCGGCCAGATGATGGTGAGTCTGAAAGATTCCCCCGGCAAGTTTAATTAATTTACCGTGATAACCAAACAAAAGAATTTCAGAGATTCCCTGTAATTGTGCCTCTAATAACATCGGCCCGATCCAATTGGCTGTTTTTACCAAAATATCAGGATTAATACCCATTTGAGGGGCTAAATCTAAGCCATTTTCCCCGATACAAAACACCAAGCGATCAAAACGAAGAGATAAAATTTTTAATTGCTCGCGAAAGATTTCCAACTGTCCGGGGGCGCTCAGGGGTTGGGAAATGCCGGTGGTACCCAACAAAGATAATCCCTCTACCACCCCAAAAGCGGCGTTAGAAGTCCTTGTGGCCAGTTTTTTGCCTTCTGGAAGGATAATCGTCACTTTGATGCTTTCTTGGGGCAGTAACAGGGGTCTGAGGTTTTCTTGCATCAGACGCTGGGCATAACTATAGATAGCTGATTTTCCGCCATTATCAACCTGTAGGCCGATTCCTTGACCGCCTTGAATCTCTATCTCTTGATTACCCGTTTTTCTTTCTACTAACGCCCATATAGGGGTATTTCTAGTTAAATCTAAATTGTCCCCCGGATCGCTGCGGGTGATAGCTAGGGCAGCATCGGGGTTCAGTCGGGCAACTTGTTCGATGGCAATAGTAACGGCTTCTGGCGGTTCTAAAAGATTAAAAGTAACGGAATTTAGCTCATTTTCGCCGTGGAGATGCTGGAGAGATGCGATCGCACTGGCACAGGCAAAAACCGGTAAAGTGTAACCCGAACGGGGTGGGGAGATAGACATGAATAGGGTCGATAGCCAATCAAATTAGCCGTGATCTGATTATAGAACTAGGGGGCAACTGCTGCTATTTTTGATGATTCTTTGACATCCTCACCACGCTATCTTTTTAAGGATAGTGGCTGAATGGGTTTGATGCTTGACCAAAAAAATGCCTAATGGCTTAGGTCTTACCTCCATGTTGTCAACTGATTTTAATGATTTTCATTAGCAATAATTTGCTGAATTTGTTGTTTTAATTTAGGTAAATTATCTTTAATAACTCCCCAAACTTCATCTACATTGATTCCCGTGTAGCTATGGATTAAAATATCTCGAAACCCTGCAATTTTACGCCAAGTAATTTCAGGATATTTTTTTCTAATCTCAGGAGAGAGTTGTTTAACAGCTTCTCCAATGACTTCAAAACAGCGAATCACAGCATCTTGAATTAATAAAGATTGATAGAATCTGTCTTTTCCCTCATGTGTATAAGATTCGATTCGTTCAATTCTGTCTAAAATATCACCTAAATAAATTAAGTCATCCTTCATAAAGGAATCACCTCTTTCATGATTCTTTCCCGAAAACAATCTCGTAAACTGTTAATAGTAGCCACATCAACTTTACAGCCTAAATAATCTTCTAAGTCTTGAATTAAACCAATTCTATCTAATAAGTTGCGCCCTTGTTCCATTTCTACTAAAAAGTCAATATCACTGTCATTACCGTCTTCTCCTCTGGCAACTGATCCAAATATTAGAATATTAAATGCTCCATGTTTTCGAGCAATTTTTATAATATTCTCTCGTTTTTCTTGAAGAAGTTGATAGCGTTTCATTTTCATAATTTCCCGAATATTTTTTTAAGCAAGATGAGTTTTTCCTATTTTTAGAGAAAAATGGACTCTTTCTTACTAATCTATAAATTCTTTGCTCGATGACCTTTACCAGGAATTACTGTCTTGTCTTATATGACTCCCAAAAATCAAAAATCAGTGTAAGCAAAAGCACACTACCCCATCATAAAACTAGGGGGTTTTAAACCAGAATTTTCGATAACCTGAGATGCCGCAATACTGAAAGACTTCATCCCCAAACCTTCTCACTCCTCTATACCTTTTAAATAGAGATAAAAACCTAAATAGAACAGACAAAAAGCCTGTTCTATCCCTGAGGAGAAAAAAACTTAAACCGTCATGATATCTTTTTCTTTTGTCGTTAATAAATCCTCGATTTTGGCGATAAATTTATCGGTGGATTTCTGCACTTGATCCTGTAAATCCCTGGATTCATCCTCAGAAATCTCGTGACTTTTCTCCTGTTTACGGATAGCATCGATCGCATCCCGGCGAATATTGCGGACAGCCACCTTTCCCTCTTCGGCCAATTTCGCCGCTAGTTTGACCAATTCCTTGCGGCGATCGCTAGTGAGGGGAGGGATATTCAAACGAATGGTCTGACCGTCATTACTGGGGGTTAAACCCACGTCTGAGAGAGAAATCGCCTTTTCGATCGCCCCCATACTGGTACGATCGAAGGGTTGAATAGCGATCGTGGTTGCGTCGGGAGTGCTAATCGTCGCCAGGGACTTGAGGGGAGTTTCCATGCCATAATACTCCACCACGATCCGATCTAAAAGAGAAGCATTTGCCCGGCCGGTACGAATCGTATTAAAAGCTCTCTGGGTTGATTCGACGGTTTTCTGCATATGGTCTTGAACTTCAGCTAACTTCACAGAATCCTCCTACCAATGTTCCAACGGGTTCACCTTTGACAGCGCGAACAATATTACCTGCTACCGACAGATCGAAAACGACTATCGGGATATTATTTTCCTTGCACAGAGCGATCGCAGTCCCGTCCATCACCCGCAGATCATGGGTCAGCA
Source organism: Microcystis sp. M015S2 (assembly GCF_020245945.1). Classification (NCBI taxonomy): domain Bacteria; kingdom Bacillati; phylum Cyanobacteriota; class Cyanophyceae; order Chroococcales; family Microcystaceae; genus Microcystis; species Microcystis sp. M015S2. The sequence continues at coordinate 11,878 of NZ_JADBTX010000110.1, read as the reverse complement.
CATGACCGTAGGTGAGACTTTGAAAGCGTCGCGCGTTAGGATTGTGAGAGGGATCGGAATCATAAACCCCATCCACTTTCGTCGCTTTAAACACCACTTCCGCATCAATTTCGGCAGCGCGTAGGGCTGCCGTGGTATCGGTGGTAAAGAAAGGATTACCCGATCCCGCACCGAAAACCACCACCCGACCTTTTTCCAGATGACGGATTGCTCGCCGGCGGATGTAGGGTTCAGCTAATTCCTGCATCGCAATCGCCGTTAATACCCTAGTCGGTACTTGCGCTCGTTCTAGGGCATCCTGCAAGGTCATGGCGTTCATGACTGTTGCTATCATACCAATATAATCGGCCGTGGCCCGATCCATGCCGGCCGAGGCGGCTTTCACCCCCCGAAAAATATTGCCCCCACCGACCACGATCGCCAATTGGATGCCTTGAGCAACCACTTCGGAGATTTCCTGGGCGATAGCGGAAACCACCATCGGGTCGATCCCATAGCCGAGATTGCCCATCAGGGCCTCCCCACTCAGTTTTAATAATACCCGCTTGTACGCCATGCCCTTACTACCACTCGCTAAAACAATATCTAGATAATTTTTGTCTCCCCATAAGATAGCAGGTTTTGGCCTTGATTTAAGCTGACCAGTCCACTCTCCCAGAGGGACGAGAAGTTAAACTTAATAAATCTTTTCCTTGGGAAATTAGTATTTAGTGATACCTTTGTTATTAAGGGAAGCTTAGTTTGATTGAGAATTAATAACCGTGGTCAACGATCGATTACTATTGGTCAACAAAAGCAATCAAGGGGCCGCTAACATCGATACCTTTGATTGGGTGTATGGGTTTCAGGATGGAACCCGTCTGATGGGCAAGGTTTGCGGTTACTTAGATCCCGATAGTAATCGTCTTCTCGATCCCGAAAACTGCAGCGCTATCTACCAGAATGCCCAGGGACAAGTCCTTAGTCGTTGGCAAGCTGGAGATTTTATCGCTTTTGAACTAACCACCACCGGGGAAGAGCTGCTGATCGTGGCTTCTAATGACAATTGTGTCAGTAATAGTCTCTGTTTGGTTTCGGGCATTAGTCGCAGCTGCGCCCAAGTTACCGATGAAGGAAAATCCCTCGTCCGCGAGGTTTTTCAATACCCTGCTTGGTCTTTGCAGGGCGATAATACCACTTCTAAGCCGGCTTTCAGTTGGAATTGTTCCGTATCTCCCTTTTTCCCCTTTGTTTCCCTGCGTTTTAATCTTCAGTCCACCAGCAGCAAAAAATTCTATCGTTGGACGGTTTCTCCCTATTTTCCCTTTTGTCCCCTCTTAGAAGTGGGAGAATCGCTCGCCTAATTGGAATCGATGAAGATTGCCAGATTTCTAGGGCTTTTTCACTACGATAGTTCTAGAAGATTTAAACACATCAGGAATGATTAAAACCGTAAGCTATCCCTTGCTATATCAGACTTAGGATGGCGTTCTTTTAGAGATATGCTATCGGCGAAATCCGCTTAATATGGTCGGGATTTTCGGTTAATTTCTCGATGGGAACCAACAAGCCAAAAGTCTGACCGTTGCCAGGACATAGGGACCAAAAAGCCTTAAATGTCCCTAGAGATGTTAGAGCAGTTATCTTAATGGTGAGGTAGGAAGTTTTCCTTTTGGAGAGTCATACTAAATCCGTTGAGTAACGCACAGAAAACGGGTTTCTCGGAGAAACCCGTTTTCTACTCATGCACTCATGCAAAACGGAGAATAAATAATCAGTTTTTAATAACCGGATTTAGTATCAGCTTTTATTTATTCTCCCTGCTCCCGGCCTCCTCGCCCCCCACTTCATAATTCATAATTCATAATTCATAATTCCTTCCAAAAATGCCTTCGCCAGAATCCGCTCCCCTATTAGCACAACTGCAAAAAAAAGTCAATAGTTTAGATGTACCATTTTACGCACCAGGGCATAAGCAGGGGGAAGGAATCGGGGAAGATTTAAGTAATTTACTGGGAAAAAGCGTCTTTAAAGCCGATTTACCCGAATTACCCGACCTGGATAATTTGTTTGCCCCGACGGGAGTGATTAAAGAAGCGCAAATTTTAGCAGCCGAGACATTTGGGGCAGATAAAAGCTGGTTTTTGGTCAATGGTTCCAGTTGTGGCATTATTGCGGCGATTTTAGCCACTTGCGGCGAGGGAGATAAAATTATTTTGGCGAGAAATATTCATAAATCGGCAATTTCTGGCTTAATTCTCTCCGGGGCGCGACCTATCTTTATCAATCCCGAATATAATCCCACTATCGATCTAAATTTAAATATAACCCCCCAATCCCTCGAAAATGCCCTGAAACTTCATCCCGACGCCAAAGCGGTAATGGTAGTCTCTCCCACCTATCAAGGGGTTTGCTGTGACTTAGAAACTATCGCCCAGATTACCAATCATTATTCTATCCCGCTGCTCGTCGATGAGGCTCACGGGGCGCATTTTGCCTTTCATCCCGATTTACCTCCGGCTGCCCTCTCTCTCGGCGCCGATATGGCTATTCAGTCCACCCATAAGGTTTTAGGGGCCTTAACTCAAGCATCGATGTTACACTTAAAAAGCGATCGCATTAGTTCCGAAAAAGTCGATCGAGCCTTACAATTAGTTCAAACCACTAGCCCTAGTTATTTGCTTCTCGCCTCCCTTGATAGTGCTAGAAAGCAAATGGCGACGCAAGGCCTAGATTTACTGACCAAAACCCTCGATTTAGCCGCTACTGCCCGAAAAGAACTCGATAAAATCCCTAATATCTCTGTTTTAGACTTTCCCCATTCTATCCCGGGTTGTCACTGGTTTGATCGCACTCGTTTAACGGTAATTGTCAAAGATTTTGGCTTAACTGGTTACGAAATAGACGATATTTTGCGAGAAAAATACGCTGTCACGGCGGAATTACCGACTTTAAGCCAACTTACTTTTATTATCTCCATCGGCAATCATCGCGAACACATTAATCGCCTAATTACTGCTTTTCAATGCCTTCAATCCCCTTCCTCTACCAGTTTACCCCCCACTCCTCCTCCAGTCACGGCAAATTCGGCTATTTCTCCTAGAAAGGCTTTTTTTGCCCCTACAGAGATAGTATCCCGGAAAAATGCCCTCGATCGTCTTAGTGCCGATGTTATCTGTCCCTATCCCCCCGGTATTCCCGTTTTGATGCCGGGAGAGTTAATTTCTCAGGAAATCCTCGACTATCTGCAAACTATTTTAGACCTCGGTGGCACGATTACCGGCGGTAGTGATGATAATTTTGCAACTTTTAGGGTTTTAAAATAATCGCAAAATTATCTGATATATTAACCGGAAAAAGGCGGTAATAGCAATGGCCCCGATGGCAGCCATCACGGCAATGATAGCAATTTCAGGAAAACTTAGGCTGCCTTGCAGTTGCGGAATTAAGAGGAAAGCGAGGGTAATTGCTGCGATAATTGGTAGATCTTTTCCTTCAATCACTTTTTTAAATAATGCCAAAACTAAGCCCCCTAAGATCATAAAGGCGATGATAATTCCTACCGAGGGGACTAAACTATTTAAGGCAATTACTAATAATGTCCCTTCAAATCCTGTAAAGGCAGCATTAGCGAAAGTTTCCCCAAGAGAAAAACGGGAAGTTTTTCTCATCACTGGAGAAGCTGGAGGAATTGGAGAGGGGGAAGATGGGGGAATTGGAGAAGGTGGAGGAGATGGGGGAGGAGGATTTAAAGCGGTTAAAACTTCTCCACAGGATTGAAATCTATCCCGGGGATTTGCTAGTAACATTTTATTGAATACTCGGACTAAATCTGAGCTAATATTAGGGGCATAATTTTGCCAATTCCAGACCTGTTTTTGCGGATCGTATAGATCATCAGGATCGCGATTAGTTAAGAGTATAACACAGGTAGCTGCTAGGGCATATAAATCTGTGGCTGCTGATACCTGATTGCCTAATTGTTGTTCGGGAGGTGCAAATCCTGCCGAGTAAATTGTTGTGGATTTCTCCTGTGTATTATTGGGATTATTGGTAGCCTGTTTTACTGCCCCAAAATCGAGTAAATAGAGGCGGCCATTTTTGGATAGCATGATGTTAGATGGTTTTATATCCCGGTGAATGGAACCATTTTCATGGATAAATTTGAGGATAAGAAGTAATTCTTTGAGAATGTTTTTAACTTCACTTTCTTGAAAGGGTTTTTGTTGCTGTTGGAGAATTTCTTCTAAGTTTTTACCGTCTATATATTCCTGGGCTAGATAGAAAAATTGCTCTTCTTCTCCCGTTAATTGATTCTTGACTTTTAAAGGGAAAAAAGCATAGAGATCGGGGATTTGGGGATGTTCTCGTCCTAAATCTTCTAAAACGTGCGCTTCTTGAAAAAATAAGTTTTTCGCTTTTTCTAAAGCTTGGGGACTTAAATTACCGGAAGGTTGAAATTGTTTGAGTACACATTTAGCTTTTTTGGGACTATAACGATCTACTGCTAAAAATGCCGCCCCAAATCCTCCTTGTCCCAATAGACGTTCTGGCAAATAACGTCCCCCTAAAATTAATGGCATCCCGCAAGTAGTACAATATTTCTGATCGATCGAGGTTAAGCGATTGCTATCGTCTAGGTCTAGGCATTGATTACGCGGTTTCGGACAGTGGGGACGCGTGCAAATAACTTCCATAGTCACCGTTTCCCTTGGTACTGCTCTTAGTTTAGCCACTATCGGCAATTCGGGTTAAAATTTTTATTCTTGAGAAAGAGTTAAAAAGAGAGTTCGTAGGCCGAGACGGATTCCGATTATACTACAAGGTTAGCAAAAATTTTTGAGTTTGTCAAGTCTTTGGCTGAAAAAAATTCAGCCAGATCTAGCGGTTATCTTAATGGTGGGGTGGGAAGTCTCGGTGCTTTTTTTAGTTGAAAGAGCGGGCCAGACGACTAACCCCGGTGTGTAATAACTGTTCCAAGCTTTGGCGATCGCTGATGGCTTGAAGATTGATCACAAAACAGGTTAAACCCAGTCCAAAGAGGATAAAAGTGGGGGCCATAACCACACCAATCATTAACCAGGTGGCGACGTGGAGAAACATGGTGACAGCGAACAACAAAGCTAGGGAAGCAATGGGGAAGACTTGACGGGTAGGACGACCAAAATAGAGAAAAAGAACGGTTAAAACGGTGGTTACTAAGTTAGCGGGTACTAAAAAGGCACAAATCGAGATGCAATAGTTGCGGGAAAATTCAGCGAGAGTATTAAAATCTATCATGAATAGTAGTTTACAATTGCCTGAGTCTTAGTATTGTCGATTGTAGCGGAAAATTTACATGATCGGGATGAAGCTGTGGTGCAATAGATTTTCGAGAGGGAGCTAAAACGAGGATCGGGGTATAGATCCTCCGGTTATAATGAAATCTGGGAAAATGACACCGCCCTTCGGCTTCTCTCAGGGTCAACCGCATCCCGAAAACTCTCACCCCTTGCCGGGTATAATCGATCGCAGGAAAAATTTTATGAGTAAATTTGTCTTTGTCACTGGGGGAGTCGTCTCCAGTATTGGGAAAGGAATTGTCGCCGCTAGTTTGGGAAGATTGTTGAAAAGTCGGGATTATTCCGTCTCAATTCTGAAATTAGACCCCTATATCAACGTGGATCCGGGTACGATGAGTCCTTTTCAACACGGAGAGGTATTTGTCACCGATGATGGGGCCGAAACCGACCTCGACCTTGGCCACTACGAACGTTTTACCGATACGGAACTGTCCCGTCTCAATAGCGTGACTACCGGCTCGATTTATCAAGCGGTATTGAATAAAGAGCGCCGTGGTGCTTATATGGGGGGAACTGTGCAGGTAATTCCCCATATTACCAACGAAATCAAAGAAAGGATTCTCCGGGTGGCCAAAGATACCAACCCCGATATTGTCATCACAGAAATTGGTGGTACGGTGGGAGATATTGAATCTTTGCCTTTTTTAGAAGCAATTAGGCAATTTAGGAAGGATGTGGGTCGAAATAACGTAGTTTATATGCACGTTACCCTAATTCCTTGGATTCCGGCCGCCAAGGAGATGAAAACTAAACCGACGCAACACTCGGTCAAGGAATTAAGATCGATCGGCATTCAACCGGATGTGTTAGTCTGTCGTTGTCATCTACCCCTACAACCGGGGTTAAAAGAAAAACTCTCAGCTTTCTGTGATGTGCCGGTGGAATCGGTGATTACTGCTCAGGATGCCAGCAGTATCTACGAAGTGCCTCTCAATCTGGAAAAAGAGGGATTAGCGCAACAAACCCTAGAATTATTAAACCTGGGTCCCCGATACCCCCATCTGGAGGAGTGGGAAAATCTCATCCGACAGATGCAATCTCCCAGTCAAAAATTAGAGATAGCTATCGTCGGGAAATATGTGCAGTTGGGGGATGCTTATCTCTCGGTGGTGGAGGCCCTTAAACACGCAGCTATTGCCCTTAATAGCGAGATAGAATTGCGTTGGGTAAGTGCCGAAGATGTGGATAATGATTCGGCCGAAGCTCATTTAAGCGGTGTTGACGGTATTGTGGTACCAGGTGGTTTTGGTATTAGGGGTGTGGATGGCAAAATTAAGGCGATCGAGTATGCTAGGGTCAATAATATTCCTTTCTTGGGTCTCTGTTTAGGGATGCAGTGTTCGATTATCGAATGGGGTCGCAATGTGGCCCGATTAGAAAGGGCCAATAGTTCCGAATTTGAAGAAGATACACCGAATCCAGTGATTAATTTACTGCCAGAACAGGCAGATGTGGTAGATTTAGGGGGAACAATGCGCTTAGGTCTCTATCCCTGTCGTTTAAATCCCGATAGTCTAGCTTTCTCCCTCTACGGTCAAGAGGTTATCTATGAGCGCCATCGTCACCGTTACGAGTTCAATAATGCCTATCGTAGTCTCTTTTTTGAGACTGGTTATCTGGTGAGTGGCACTTCTCCTGATGGTCGTTTGGTGGAAATTATCGAACTACCAAAACATCCTTTCTTTATTGCTACCCAATTTCATCCCGAATTTCGCTCTCGTCCCAATAAAGCTCATCCTCTCTTTTCTGGTTTCATGAAAGCGGCCCTTAAGGGTAGAGAGGAAAAGTTTTCCCTGAGTAGTCAGCATTCGGCTATTAGTTAGGGTTTGCTGGGTTCTATTGGCTCAAAATCTGGTTTTTTGGGGGGAAACCCCCGAAAATTTCGCATCTTAACCCCAGTTTGGCCTAGGGTTTTCCGAATTGACGTTGATAAACTACTTCTTCCTTGCCAGATTCCAGTTTAATATCCGAGCGAGGATAGGCCACACATAACAAAGCATAGCCTTCTTTTTGCAGGTCGGGGGATAATCCCATGCCCTCACCTTGTTCAACGCTACCCTGGGAAAGTTGAGCGGCGCAGGTAGTACATACGCCCGCATTGCAAGAACTGGGTAAGTCAATCCCCGCATCGTAGGCCGCCTGTAGTATAGTTTGATCTTTCCTAACTTCGATCGTTTGTATTTTTCCTAAATGAGAAATTTCTACTTTGTAGGTTGTGGTCATAGCTAATGAATGATGCTTTGAACTTCACCTATTTTATCATTCTAGATACCCCCCCAAAAAATCGATCACTCCGATGGCGATCAATTAATTTTTAAACTGACAACGACCCTAATAATTCCATCGTGGTCCTTTTTGACCACCGGCTCGCCACCCTTTGCCATAAAGTCATTGATTGTCCTTAGAAGAAGATGACCATTGAGCTAACCCCGCTCCGACTAAAGCACTAGGCAAAGATAAAGCAAGGATTAATTTCTCCTCTGGAAGAACTAAGCTTAAAGCAATAGCGCTAATTAATCCCAATTCAATGAAAATTAAAGCGATTTTGTTCTTCTGAGACATTCTTGACCAAATAAAGGAAGAATAATGGCTAACAAAATAAAAATCATAAGGTGATTTCTGACAAAGAGTTTACCTAATCTAATCAACTTAAAAAATAAGGGGAAAATAGTTAGCGAACACCTTCCGCTAACCTAACTTTATTTTCAAGTTCTAATGATGGTTTTTTGACAAGTAAATAAAAGACAAATATTAGCAGATTAATTCCACTAATTAAACTTGACTAACTTCAACTTTATTGACCTTTTCCACTCATGTCGAGTATAAGCAATGGGGTTATTAAATGTTGGATTTTGTTGTGCGTATGACTCGGCTATTTTTCTTAAAGACTCGGAAGCTTCGGTTTGTTTCTCTTCCATTTTTTCGCTCCACTATGAGTTGAATGTCGCCCAACACATATTATGCCGCTTCTTTGTTCTTCTAATCCCAATTGGACTGCTCTTCGCCCCCAACCCAAGATTTTTTCCGTTTTTCTGGCATTTCCTTCAAAATACTTTTGACAAATCCTCCCTTGAAAGGCTCGCCGAGAAGCCCCCGTCATCTTTTTAGCTGCAAAACGTAAGTCTTCGATTTGAGAGGGGGTTAAGGCTGTATCTTCTGGCATAGACACCATTTTTTTCTTTTCTACTCGCCATTTCCCCTATTTTAATCTATCAGGTATCTTCTTGATCAGAAATCACCTTACGACCAGGAAAATGGTCAAAGAATCGAAAAAAAGAAAGAGTTACCAAGTTTTAAGGCATTGGGTAAGGATGGGCTGTGTCGCTTGCTATTTTATGAGACTAGGCTCCTCTATCAACTTTTGACGGACAATTTAGTAAAGCGATGTAGTCCCTAATACAAAAGTTTTACCCTTGCTGGGATATTGTCCACGGTCCGGGACAGGGGAAATCTTAAAAAAGATACGGGAAAAAAAGCTGTTCTTGAGGGCAATAGTCCAGAATGGCAGGTAAGACCGAGTAAAAAGGGGAAAGAGGAAAGGAAAAAGTAAAAAGGATAACCTTTGACTGTATAGCCTTTCTTAGAGGGATGAAGTATGACCTGATTCTCAGTTGATATTACCGCAATCTCTACCCAAAAAATCGGCCCATAATTAACAAAAACTAGATTTTTCAAGGTAAAAACTATGTGTTTAGGCATACCAGGACAAATTACAGCAATTATTGATGAAAACCATCATCTCGCTCTCGTCGATGTGGGGGGTGTAAAAAGAGAAGTAAATATCACTTGCATTGTTGATGAAGACCATCCTGCTAATACTTGTGTAGGGGATTGGGTATTAGTTCATGTGGGTTTTGCCATGAATCGAATTGATGAAGATGAGGCGCAAGAAACCTTAAATTTATTAACACAATTATCGGAATTAGAGGAAGAATTTAATCATAATTAATGTTCTTAAGTAGTCACCCATAAATTAATTCTGTTGTCTATCTTAAGAAATGTAAATTACGGCAATTATTACTGACGACCGACGACCGGCTCCACAATTAACTTTACTTTTGTCCAACCACTTATAGAGAGAAAGCTTGTTATGAAATACGTTGATGAATTTCGTGATCCAGTTAAAGCGGCAGGATTAATTCAACAAATTGAACAATTATCGATAAGAATCTCTGAAAAGCGGGAAAAAGTTACTAAAATTATGGAGGTTTGTGGAGGTCATACCCACTCAATTTTTAGATACGGTATCGAGGCAATACTTCCCGAAACTATCGAATTAATTCATGGTCCTGGATGTCCCGTTTGTGTGATGCCGCGAGGTCGTTTAGATGATGCAATTTTTCTCGCACAACAACCGAACGTAATTCTGACAACTTTTGGCGATACTATGCGTGTCCCCGGTTCCCATTTAAGTCTGCTACAAGCACGAGCAAAAGGTGATGATATTCGCATGGTTTATTCTCCTCGCGATGCCTTAAAAATTGCCAGAGAAAATCTCGATAAAGAAGTAATATTTCTAGCATTAGGTTTTGAAACAACCGTTCCTAGCACAGCTTTAACTGTTTTAGAAGCCCAAAGAGATGGTATCACTAATTTTAGTTTATTTTCCAATCATGTGGTGATTATTCCCGCTTTGAAAGCTTTGTTAGATAACCCAGATTTACAGTTAGACGGTTTTGTTGGTCCTGGTCATGTTAGCATGGTAATTGGCACAGACCCCTATCAAGTTATTGCCCAAGAATATCATAAACCTGTGGTAGTTTCTGGGTTTGAACCTTTGGATATTCTCCAATCAATTTGGATGGTATTAAAACAATTAGATGAGCAGAGATGTGAGATCGAAAATCAGTATGATCGAGTGGTACAAAATCAAGGAAATAGAGTCGCTTTATCGGCAATCGACCAAGTTTTTGAACTGCGGGATCAGTTTGAATGGCGAGGTTTAGGAGAAATTGCTCAAGGAGGTTTAAAACTGCGAGATGAGTACAGTAATTTTGATGCGGAGAAGAAATTTACTTTACCCAATCAGCGCGTTAAAGATCACAAAGCTTGTCAGTGTGGCGAAATTCTTAAAGGTGTTTTAAAACCCTGGGAATGTAAAGTATTTGGGACTGCTTGTACTCCCGAACATCCCATCGGCACTTGTATGGTTTCTAGTGAAGGTGCTTGTGCCGCTTATTATAAGTATGGTAGAAATCAGTAAATTTTTTTACTGATTAGGTTCCTTTCTGGTGAGAAAACGCTAGAATTCTCACCAGAAGAAATTAACAATCTCTCGGTGATAAAAAAAAATGAAGATCAAAAATAATCTGGGTTTATTTGGCTTAACTACCTCTGTGCTGCTAATTATCGCTTCGGAAATCGTTCTTGCTTCCCAAGAACAAACCCTAGAACTGCAACCAAGTCAACCCCCCAGCGCCGATTTTTTCAAACCCGTTACCAATCTAATTAAAGATTTAAACCATCAGGGAGTAACTATCACTGATCCCAATGATCCCATGGCGGTGCGCTACCGAGTCAATTCCCCCTGTCGCGGTTGTGCGGTTTATCTAGGCACGGGAGTTGCCAATCCTCGCACCCAGACTAATAATAATGGCATGGGAATCAATTTTGGTCTTGGTTTCACCATGCCCTTTTCACCCTAAATGCCGATGACATATTTACGCCATTCCTGATTGTGATTCTCCCTGGTGTGCTTTAATAGCTCAAAGTGGAGACTGCTGTAGGGACGACGCGGCTGGGCGCGTAGGGACATATTGGCCTCTTTTGGTGTACGATTGCCCTTATGCACATTACAACGCACACAAGCCGCCACTAAATTCTCCCAGGTATCACCCCCTCCGCGAGAACGGGGAATCACATGATCGATGGTTAATTGTTCACCTCGGTAGAGACAGTATTGACAGGTGTGATGGTCTCGTTCCAGAATATTACGACGGGTTAAAGGAATTTCCTTGTAGGGAACACGGACGTATTGCCTAAGACGGATAACAGAAGGTAGGGGTAAGTCACGACAAACCACTTTTCCGTTATGTTCTAGGGATTCAGCTTTTCCTTTCAACAATAAAACGATCGCTCGCCGCCAACTGGTAATATTTAGCGGTTCGTAGGAGGCATTCAACACGAGAACCTTGCTCATAGGTGTCTGGAGATCGCTTGAATTTACCCCGCATGGTAGCACAGATCACTGAGATGGGAACCTATTATTCAGTGTTGGGGAAGTGGGGAGCTTTTTTCAGTGATCAGTAAACAGTGAAAAGACAGCACTGTTAAGGCTATTTGTGGGGAACAGTAGTCTGTGCTCTGGGGATGATGCCAAATCCCCTCATACTTCATCCAACTGGCGATAACTATACCAGCGCACACAGGTTATCGCCGATTCAAAGCTACTAATGTCTAGGCTAGTGGACTGTTTCAGCTAATTTGGTGCAATAGATTCTCCCGATTCCTCTTCCTCAAACACAGGATAAAGATGTTTCAGCTTGACCCTAGCATCGCTGGTCGTAAACGTCCATATTACTGTAGATGCAGTCTGATTACGTTCTTTTTGCCATGTT
>NZ_JADBTX010000011.1:0-87850 GCF_020245945.1 Microcystis sp. M015S2 | reverse complement strand
CCTTATTAGATAGTAATGGCACTGTGATTACTAGCTCCACGAATGGCAGTAACAGCAGTGAGAGTATTACTCGTCAACTGAATGCGGGTACTTACTTTGTCCGGGTTTATCCCTATAGTGGCAGCACTAACTATGACTTAACTCTGTCGGCGACCACAGCCACAGTCACACCCGGATATAGTGCCATTTCAGGATACGGTTTAGTTAATGCCGCGGCAGCCGTCGCTGGAGCCTTGAATCAAAGTCCTTTTGCCAATGTTCCCACTTTTGGTGGTGCTAATGACTGGGGGGTTAACTTAGTTAATGCTCCGGAAGCTTGGGCAAGCGGTTATACAGGACAGGGAGTCATCGTTGCTGTACTAGATACAGGAGTTGACCGCAACCATGCCGACTTAGCGGGCAATATTTGGACGAATGCGGGCGAAATTGCCAATGATGGCCTTGATAACGATGGCAACGGTTACGTTGATGACGTTTATGGCTGGAACTTTGCCAATGGCAATAATAACACTTTAGATGGCAACCGCCATGGTACTCATGTGGCGGGAACCATTGCTGCTGTTAATAATGGTTTCGGAGCCACTGGTGTGGCCTACAATTCCAGAATTATGCCGGTGAAAGTTTTGAGCGATTCTGGTAGTGGGAGCTCTAGTGGCGTTGCCCAAGGAATTCGCTACGCCGTGGACAACGGTGCCGATGTGATTAATATGAGTTTGGGCGGTGGTAGCACTGACAGTGCAATTCAATCGGCCCTCCAGTATGCCAGCAGTCGCGGTGTTATCGTGGTTATGGCCGCTGGTAATGAGGGGGCAGCTCAACCCGGTTATCCCGCTTCCAATGCTACCACTTGGGGTCTTGCCGTGGGAGCGGTGGATAGTTCTAATAATATGGCTTCCTTCTCCAATCGTGCTGGCTCCGATTCTTCGATGAGGTATGTCACTGCCCCTGGCGTACAAGTGTATTCTACTCTCCCTAATGGTGGCTATGGTTTCTTGAGTGGAACCTCCATGGCAACACCTCATGTAGCTGGAGTGGTGGCCCTAATGTTGAGTGCCAATCCGAATCTGACCGATGCTCAAGTACGTCAAATTATTACTGCCACAGCAGGTAATGTCGTCTAAAACTTGGCTGTTTTTCGGCCTCAGATTTCTTATCTTTAGCCATCAGCTTTTCGCTGATGGCTGATTCTTGTATCTCATTATCTAAATCACTCGTTAAGATTGCAGGGGAGCACCGGAGCTGCGGAGCAGGGAGAGCAGTTCGAGCATTTGTACTAAAATTTCCAATACTCGGCGATTCCCGCCCATGGTTAATTAAGAAAAATAAACTGTAGCGAAATATACTTTTTTCCATGTTCTAATGGGGATAGATAGGGGGAAAAAAATCATGTCGAAATCACTCTTTACCGATGCCAGCAGTCGCCTAGAACGGGCCCTTAAGTATGTCTCCATTTCCGATGATGCGATCGAGCGGTTAAAATATCCCAAAGCTAGTCTCAGCGTCTCCATACCAGTCCGTATGGACAACGGTACTTTAAGAATCTTCCAAGGCTACCGCGTCCGCTACGATGACACCCGCGGCCCCGGCAAAGGAGGGGTGCGCTATCATCCCAACGTCAACATCGATGAGGTGCAGTCCCTAGCCTTTTGGATGACCTTTAAATGCGCCCTGCTGGATTTGCCCTTTGGTGGGGCTAAGGGCGGCATTACCCTCAATCCGAAAGAATTGTCAAAAGCCGAGTTAGAACGCCTTAGCCGGGGCTATATCGAGGGTATAGCCGACTTTATCGGTCCCGATGTCGATATTCTTGCCCCCGATGTCTATACCAACGAGATGATCATGGGTTGGATGATGGACCAGTACAGCATCATTCAGCGTAAAATTAGTCCGGCGGTGGTGACGGGGAAACCTTTAACCATGGGAGGCAGTCGCGGCCGCGATACGGCGACGGGAACGGGGGCTTTTCATGTTATTAACTCTCTTTTGCCGAAATTAGACAAAAAACCCGCTAATACTACCGTGGCCGTCCAGGGATTCGGTAACGCCGGGGCCGTAGTGGCGGATCTCCTCGCCAAAGCCGGTTATCAAGTGGTAGCGGTAAGTGATTCCCAGGGCGGCATTTATCGGGAAAAAGGCCTAGATATTGCCAGCATTCGTGAGTATAAACAGGAACATCGCGGAATTACTGCTATTTACTGTGAGGGTACCGTGTGTAATATCGTCGAACACGAGGCGATTAGTAATGAAGAATTATTAGCCCTAGATGTGGATGTTTTGATTCCAGCTGCCCTAGAAAACCAAATTACCGCCGAAAATGCCGATCGCGTGCGGGCAAAATATATCTTTGAAGTGGCCAACGGTCCAACTACCTCAGAAGCCGATCGCATTTTAGACTCAAAAGGGATTCTCGTTTTCCCCGATATTTTGGTTAACGCGGGTGGGGTAACGGTGAGTTATTTTGAATGGGTGCAAAATCGCAGCGGTCTTTATTGGCAATTAAACGAGATAAATGAGCGCCTAAAAGAAAGAATGGTGACAGAAGCTGAAAAAGTCTGGTCTTTCGCCCAGGAATTCGATATATCTCTGCGTACCGCCGCCTACGCCCACGCCATTGATCGTCTCGGTGAAGCCCTAGATGCCAAGGGAACCCGCGACTATTACCAAAATAAGACGAGAGCTTAAGGTCGTCAGGAGTCGGTCGTCGGTCGTCAGGAAATAAATAGGGTGATAGGGTTTTGGGGTGATAGGGTGATGAGACAGCTTCCCCACTTCCCCACTTCCCCACTTCCCCAGGAAAAACTTTTTGCCGCAAACCCTAAATATGGTCGAGCATGATGCCAGTCCAATTATCGTTGCCCTTGTATCATCAACTTTCTCAACCAGAGGTGATTGAATACTTGACCAGCGATGGGTCAGCGGGCTTATCAGCAGAAGAAGTGGCCAGTCGCTACGAAAAATATGGCCCGAATGAACTGCGATTTAAGCCGGGGAAACCAGCTTGGTTGAGATTTTTGGGGCAATTTCATCAGCCGCTACTCTATATTCTCTTGCTTGCGGGTACTATTAAGGCATTTTTAGGGTCTTGGACGAATGCCTCGGTGATTTGGGGAGTTACCCTGATCAATGCCATTATCGGCTATGTGCAGGAAGCTAAGGCGGAAGGTGCGATCGCTTCCCTGTCCAAGGCCGTAACCACAGAAGCGACGGTGTTGCGAGAGGGACAAACCCTCCGGATTCCATCTCGGGATTTGGTGCCGGGAGATATCGTTTTATTGGCATCGGGGGATAAAGTACCAGCGGACTTGAGGCTGCTGAAAGTCCGCAATTTGCAAGTGGATGAGTCTGCCCTGACCGGGGAATCCTTGCCCGGGTCAAAAGCGATCGAACCCTTACCCGGGGATACGCCCCTAGCAGAAAGGACAAACATGGCCTACGCAGGGAGTTTCGTTACCTTTGGACAGGGCAAAGGGATCGTTGTCTCTACGGCCAACGCCACCGAAGTGGGGCAGATTTCCCAGTCGATGGAAAGCCGAGTCAGCCTTAGCACACCCCTGACCCGTAAATTTGCCCAATTTAGCCGCACCCTACTTTACGCAATTTTGAGCCTAGCAACCTTGACCTTTGCCATCGGGTTAGGACGGGGGAAATCTTGGATCGATATGTTTGAAGCTGCCGTTGCCCTCGCAGTGAGTGCGATTCCAGAAGGGCTGCCGGCAGTGGTAACGATTACCTTGGCAATTGGGGTCAACCGCATGGCCCGTCGTCATGCGATTATTCGTAAACTGCCCGCAGTGGAAGCATTGGGGAGTGCGACCGTCATTTGTTCCGACAAAACCGGAACCCTGACCGAAAATCAAATGACTGTACAGTCCATTTATACCGAAGGGCAATATTACGCCGTTAGTGGTGGTGGCTATAGTCCCAAGGGCGAAATTAGTCTGATCACCGATGGCAACCCCAGCAGCCCATTTGCAGAGGAATTACCGCCGGCCCTGGGGGATTGTCTGGTAGCTGGTTTGCTTTGTAATGACTCCCAGCTAAAACAAACGGGAGAAGATTGGTCAGTGGTGGGGGATCCTACGGAAGGGGCGCTGATTGCGGCCGCTGCCAAAGCAGGTCTCAGTCAATTGGGGCTATTGTCTTTAACCCCACGATTAGATGCAATTCCCTTTGAATCTGAGTACCAATACATGGCAACCCTGCATGATGGGATACCTCGCCTGATCTATGTCAAGGGATCGGTTGAGTCGCTGATGCGTCGTTGTTCCCAGATGATCGATCGCTATGGTCAGATGACCGCGCTTAACGCCCAACAGATCGAGCAAGCGGTAGAAACGATGGCAGAGCAGGGGTTACGGGTGCTTGCCTTTGCCAAAAAAGCAGCCGCTTCTCATCAGCATTCTATCGACCATGAGGATATCGAAACAGGCTTGGTGTTTCTAGGATTACAGGGCATGATTGACCCGCCTCGTCCAGAGGCGATCGCTGCTGTTCATGCCTGTCAAAGTGCCGGGATTCGGGTCAAGATGATCACCGGTGATCATCTTGTCACGGCGCAGGCGATCGCGGAACGGATGGGCATTGAAACGGCAGCACAAGTCTTAGCATTTGAGGGAAAAGAATTAGCGCAAATGGATAATCATCAACTGGCCCGAGCGGTTGAAGATGGATCGGTATTTGCCAGGGTTGCCCCTACCCAAAAACTGCAACTGGTGGAAGTACTCCAGTCTCAAGGGGAAATCGTGGCGATGACCGGCGATGGTGTCAATGATGCGCCGGCTCTCAAGCAGGCCGATATCGGCATTGCCATGGGGAAAGGAGGAACGGAAGTCGCCAGGGAATCTGCTGATATGCTCCTCACTGATGATAACTTTGCCTCGATCAAGGCCGCTGTCGAAGAAGGACGCACCGTTTATCAAAACTTACGCAAGGCGATCTCCTTTCTCTTACCTGTCAATGGTGGCGAATCGATGACCATTCTGATCAGTACTTTACTGGCACGAGATTTACCGATCCTCTCCCTACAAGTACTCTGGTTGAACATGATCAACTCGGTCACGATGACTGTTCCCCTGGCCTTTGAAGCAAAATCCCCCAGCATTATGCAGTCACCACCACGCAATCCCAATGAACCTTTGATCACCAAAAAACTATTGCGCCGAATTTTGGCTGTTTCATTGTTTAACTGGATTCTGATTTTTGGTATGTTTGAGTGGGCTAAATCGACCACAGGAGATATTGCCGTTGCCCGCACAATGGCAATTCAATCCCTTGTGGCAGCACGGGTTATCTATCTGCTCAGTATCAGCCAATTAGGGATGAGCCTAGTTAACTACCTGCGTCGTCAGTCAACGTCGATCACTAATGCACCGGTCCTAATTTTGGGGATTGTGGCTGCTGTTGTCCTACAAATTTTATTTAGTCAATGGGGGGTGATGAACAGTCTGTTTGTAACGGCCCCACTAACCGGTCATCAATGGCTAATCTGTTTGTTGCCGATGCCGCTCATGGTGTTTTGGGCAATTTTTGCCAATGTTATCGATCCTCCTCATTGTCATGGGAAATAACTAATCTTGAATTCTTGACCGCAACTACCAAGACTGGCGGTTTTTATTACCCTAATTGCCAGCTTATCTCTTCACCCGCTCGTAACGGCACCAGTCCGGATTCGGGAAATGGCAATTCATCGGGAATGCGCCAAGGGGTTTTGGTTAAGGTGATTTGTTCGGTATTTCGGGGGAGTTGATAGAAATCTGGACCGTGGAAGCTGGCGAACCCTTCCAGTTGCTCAATTGCATCGACACTCTCAAAGGCTTCTGCGTACAACTCTAGGGCGTGCAGAGCCGAATAACAACCCGCGCAGCCACAGGAACTTTCCTTGCTGTAGCGAGAATGGGGCGCGCTATCGGTCCCTAGAAAAAACTTGGGATTGCCCGATGTTGCCGCTTGCAAAAGTGCCAAACGATGATCCTCTCGTTTCAAAATCGGCAGGCAATAAAAATGGGGACGAATGCCACCGGTAAAGAGAATGTTTCGGCTAAACAATAAATGTTGGGGCGTAATTGTGGCGGCGACATTGTTGTTAGCAGATAGAACAAACTTGACCGCATCGGCAGTGGTAATGTGTTCAAACACGACACGCAGTTTCGGAAATCTCGTTATCAGTGGGAGTAAGTGCTTCTCAATGAACACTTTCTCTCGATCGAACACATCAATATCACCATCGGTGACTTCTCCGTGCAGTAGTAGCGGCATATCTACCTGCTCCATCGCTGCCAAAACGCGATCGCACCGACGAAAGTCCGTCACCCCCAAGTCGGAATTAGTGGTGGCACCGGCTGGGTAGTATTTCACCGCTTTGACAAACTGGGAGGCTTTCGCCGCCATGATTTCTTCGGGACTGGTATTATCGGTGAGATATAGTGTCATCAGTGGCTCGAACTGTTGACCCTCTGGAACTGCTGCCAGAATGCGCTCGCGGTAGGAGGCGGCATCGGCCACCGAGCGCACTGGGGGCTTTAAATTTGGCATGATAATGGCACGGGCAAACTGACGCACCGTATGGGGTAGAACCGCTTTCATTGCCGAACCATCGCGGAGATGAAGGTGCCAGTCGTCGGGTCGAGTGATTGTGAGTCTTCGCATTTTTCCATCATACAATGGTTAGGGATCCCAGCGCCACAACTAAACACAAGAGAGAAGTCAATCTTCAGTCAGGGAATCAATTCCTTATTTCAGCAGTCAAGTCGGTTTTAACTAATAAGCTGCCGCGCATCTCTTCCTCGATCTTTAGGGTTAATTAGTGCCAGAAATAACCAAGATAGAGCAATTTCTTGAATTGCTAATAATTCCACATTAATCAATCCTATCTAAGATTGACTAACGCATCCCCTTGAATATTTTCTCGATCGAGCGGCTTTTCAGTCCCCAAAATCCTTACAATAGGAGATGAAGATAGCCTGAAAAGTTGGAGAATATGAATTATCTCATTGCCGTGTTAGCTGATCGCATACAAGCAGAAGAAGCTTCCGTTGCCCTGGAAAAGGCGGGAATTCCCCAATCTCAAGTGACCATTCTCGGTCGCGGCTATAAAAGTGCCGATGAGTTCGGTTTGATCGATCCCTTTCAACAAGCCAAAAAACGGGCCACTCTCATGGCTTTTTGGCTAATTCCCTTCGGTTTTGCCGGTGGCTACCTTTTTAACCTGATTACGGGATTGCATACCTTTGATTGGGCCGGAGAACCGGGCAATCATATCGTCGGCGGTATTGCCGGGGCGATTGGGGGGGCGATGGGCAGTATTTTCGTAGGTGGTGGCGTGGGTTTATCGTCCGGCAGTGGCGATGCACTTCCCTATCGCAATCGTCTCGGTGCTGGAAAATATATTATTATCGTGCAGGGTTCGGAAAACCTAAAAAATCAAGCGACTCTTATCCTCCGTCAATTTAACCCCGAAAATCTGCAAGGATACGCCCTAGAAAGATGAACGGTTATCGGGAATAAGTTATGGTTCATCTGATTTTTTCCTAAGAATTTTTGATTAATTACCAGAAAACAATGTTACCAAGAGAAGAATTACTAAAGGGTGTTGAAAACCGCGAGGAAATAGCGAAAGTTATTGATAAAGCCGAACAAGCGATTAAGACTTGGGAAGTGACGGTGACAGACTTTCTTTCTCCCGCAGTTCTGGCAGAAGTAGAACGGGTTTTTCAGCGTTTAACCGATGTGTCAATGCAGAAATGGGGCGGTTATCCCCAAGCAGAAAGACAGCGCCTCGGTATTGCTAGAGTTGATCTACCTTTGACGGTGACAGATATTCCCCTATCTGCCCTTGATATTGCCGGTAATTTTCTTTTTGATACCGCTAACCACCGGGATTTTTTAGGGGCAATGTTGGGGACAGGGATCGTCCGGGAAAAAGTCGGCGATATAATCGTTTTAGGTGAGCGAGGAGCGCAGGCGATTGTAGTGCCTGAATTGGCAGATTTTTTATCTGCTAATTTACTACAAGTGCGTTCGGTTCCCGTGAAAACTAGCCCGATTCCTTTGACGGAATTAAAAGTTAGACCCCCGCAAAAAAAAGAAATTAATACTGTGGAAGCTTCCTTACGTTTAGATGCGGTCGCCTCGGCGGGTTTTGGCATTTCTCGCAGTAAAATGGCCGAGGCAATTAGTGCCGGAGATGTGCGAGTTAACTGGAAAGATATCAGTCAATCTAGTTATAATGTTAAAACCGGTGATTTGATTTCTTTTCGGGGAAAAGGTCGTCTAGAAGTGGGTGAGGTTACTGTGACAAAAAAAGAGCGCTATCGGGTTCATTTAACTAGATTTATTTAGTTTTTTCTGTCTCTAGAATTTGTTATTAGACAGATTAATTGCCATGGCTGAGAATTTCGCCGTAATCGTGCAACTGTGTCAAGTTAGTCCCATCGGTAAACTATTACCGGGGGCGCTTTATGTTCATCGAGAAGCATTACATCAATTGGATCCTATCCTCCAGAATTACGAACAACAAGCAAGAATTAATCAGCATTTATCCGAGGCAACAATAATTAAATTTAGCACCGATAAACCGAAAATATCCTATCTTTTTTATCCCGATTTTGATCGGGAACCTCACCCAGTTTTAACTAAAAGTTTAGTGGTAGATCTGGGGACATTAATCTTAAGTGAATGGAATTATCAAAATGCTGATAATCCGCCCATTTTACACCGAAAAGAAACTTTTGTTACTAGGGACTATCCTCTTTATCAAGAATTCGAGCATCTCACAAAAATCGAGAGTGCTTTAGGACTTTTAAACAGTTCTTATCCCATCGGTACTAAACAGGAATGGCAACGGCTTTTAAGAAAGCATCACCTTGATTTTGCAGGAGATTATTTAGTTTGTAATCTAGAGGGACAAAAGGAAAAATCGATAATAATTGATCGCCACAAAGCCGCTCTTGTTCGCAAAACCCTTTCTCGTCCGACAAGATTAGCATTAGCGGCGGGATTATTTCTTCCTGAAACCACTTTTTTTGATTACGGTTGTGGTTATGGAGGTGATATAGAACGCATAGCTGAACAGGGTTATCAAAGTGAAGGTTGGGATCCTTATTATCGTCCCGATAGTCCTTTAATTGAATCTGATATTGTTAATTTAGGCTATGTAATTAATGTTATTGAATCCGCCGAAGAACGGCAGGAAGCTTTATTAAAAGCTTGGCAATTAACCCGTCAAGTTTTAATTGTTTCAGCACAGATTTTAATTGATGATAGCGAACGGGGTTTAATGGCTTATGAAGATGGAATTATAACCCGTCGCAATACCTTTCAAAAATACTATCAACAGGAAGAACTAAAACAGTATATTGATAACACTTTGGGGGTTGATTCTATTCCGATAACTTTGGGAATTTATCTAGTTTTTCGAGAGGAAGAAAAAGCGGAAACTTTTCGTTTATCGAGATGTCGTTCCCGCACTACCACTCCTAAAATTAAAACCCATCTCAAACGCTTTGAAGATTACGAAGATCTCTTGACTCCCCTAATGGAATTTTACACCCAGCAGGGACGTTTACCCGTTGCGGGAGAATTATTACAAGAGGAAGAAATTAAGGCAGAATTTGGCACTTTTAGACGCGCTTTTCAAGTGATTCTACAAGTAACAGAAGCGGAAGAATGGGAGATAATTGCTGATAAAAGACGCGCCGATCTTTTACTTTATTTAGCTTTAAGTCAATTTAGCCACTGTCCGAAAGTACGGGAATTATCCCCCGCTACCCGTGCCGATTTTAAAGCTTTATTTGGCAGTTATCGCAATGCTTGCGCTTTAGCAGAAGAAGTGTTAATAAGTGCGGGAAATCTGCCAGCGATCGCTCGTACTTGTGAAAATAGTTCTCTAGGCAAACTTTCCCGTTATTCCCTAACTATTCATATTAGCGTTCTGGAAAAATTACCGATGTTATTACGCTTATATGAAGGTTGTGCTAGTCAAACTATCGGACGGTTAGAAAATGCTAATGTTATTCGTTTATCCTTTCGTCAACCCAAAATTTCCTATCTCTATTACCCCGATTTTGATACAGAAATACATCCGATTTTAGCTACTAGCATGGATGTATATTTAGGTTCCGCTGATTTTAGTTTTCGCGATTATCGGGATAGTCCTAATCCGCCAATTTTACACGAAAAAGAGCTTTTAGTAACGGCTAATTATCCCAACTATGATAAATTAGTTCGCTTAACTCAATTAGAAAAGGATTGGGGATTGTTAGAAGATAGAAAAGCGATCGAACGTTTACAGGGTTGGCAAAAATGTTTAGAGGAGCATTGTGCTACAATCAAAGGCCATCAGATCCTGTGGCGAAAAGATGCCGATCCCTATAAAGTGAGGATTTTACGCGCTAAAATTAACGCCAGAAGAAATCAAAATAAGTCTTCCTGAGTAATTAAGTAAAATAGATGAGGTAATTAATTTTATGATGACTACGATTCGGTTACAAGGATTAGAAGATTTCGAGTTAAAAGCGAATGATCCTGAACAAAGAATGTTTATTTCTGGGGTTAATTGGCAACAGTACGAAACCCTATTAAAACATTTAGAAGATAGTTCCAGTTATCGCATTACTTACTTAGATGGAATGGTAGAAATTATGGCTCCTAGTCGTCGTCACGAAGTTAGTAAAGAAGATATTGGTAGATTAGTAGAAGCTTATTTAGAATATGCTGAAATTGATTTCTGGGGATTAGGTTCCACCACTTTGCGAAAACAGGAAAAAGAAGCGGGAAAAGAACCTGACAAATGTTTTTGTTTATTTACAGAAAAAGAGTTTCCTGATTTGGCGATCGAAATAATCTTAACCAGTGGCAGCCTGAAAGTTTTAGAAGTTTATAAAAGATTGGGAACTCAAGAGGTTTGGTTTTGGCAAGATAATCAGTTAAAAATCTATTCTTTGCAAGAGAATGGCGAATATATTTTAATCCCTAAAAGTGCTTTATTACCAGATTTAAATTTAGAATTATTAGCCGAATATGTCAACCATCCTAATCCCCGTTTGGCTGTCAAAGAATTTCGCTTGCGTTTAACAGAAAATTCCCAGTTATAATAACTATTATTTTTCCATGAATTCTCAAGTAAAATTTAACCTATCTATCCTAGCGATATTTTTATTTTCTCTGGCGATAAGATTTTGGAATCTCAGTCAATTTAATACACTTGTTTTCGATGAAGTTTATTATGCTAAATACGGCAATGAATATCTAATCGGTAAAGAATTTTTCCAGTCTCATCCACCGTTAAGTCAATATTTAATTGCTATTAGTATCTGGATTGGTTCCCATTTTCCTGCCGATCCTGAAACCATTAATAATTTAACAGGTTCCCTGCGCTCAACTTTTAGTTATCGCTGGTTAAATGCTTTGACTGGTTCTTTTATTCCCCTAATTATTGGGGGAATTGCTTATCAATTAACTCGGAGAAAAACTGTATTTTTAATCACAACTTTCCTCGCCAGTTTAGACGGATTATTTCTGGTGGAATCCCGCTATGCTCTCAATAATATTTACTTGATTTTATTCGGTTTGTCTGGACAATTATTTTTTTTATTAGCACTCCAGAAAAATCACAAACTCAATTGGCTATTATTATCAGGAGTTTCTTTCGGTTTAGCGGCAAATATTAAATGGAATGGCTTAGGATTTTTACTGGGAATATTTATTTTTATCGGTATTGCTTGGTTAATAAAATTATTTAATCAAGAGCAGTCAAAAGATCATCTTTGGACAAAGGCAACTAACCTGAGATTAGAGGACATTTTTATCGCCTTAATTGTCTTTCCTCTTGTTACCTATAGTTTGCTGTGGATACCGCATCTTCTCGTCAACCATCAATATAATTTTTGGCAAGTACATCAGGAAATTTGGTCATTTCATCAGAGAATAAAAGGTAATCAATCTGATGTTCATCCCTATTGTTCTCCCTGGTATAGTTGGTTAGTAATGGGGCGACCTGTGGCTTATTATTTTGAGAGAGTAGGTGATAAAATTTATGATGTTCACGCTATGGGAAATCCGTTTTTATGGTGGTTTTCTACGGGAGCAATTCTAGTGGTTTTTAGTCGATTATTTAACCGAAAAGAGCGAGTAATTTCCGCCTATCTTATCTGTAACTATATTGCCAATCTGCTGCCCTGGTTAAAAATTAGTCGCTGTACCTTTCTCTATCATTATATAGCTGCCTATAGCTTCACTTGGATTGCCCTAGCTTGGCTCTTAGCCGATGGTTTAGAAAGTTCCAGTCCTATTTATAAAAATGGCTCGCGCTCACTCATAATTTTGATAATTTTTGCTTTTATCCATTGGCTACCAATTTATTTAGGTATTCCCCTGTCAGTGCGGGATTATTATCTGAGAATGATTTTTCCAAATTGGATTTAGGATGAAATTACCCGCAAAAACTGATACAATGAAATCATGATAAAAAGCGATCGCATGAGTTATGGGTAAACAAAGAATCTTATCTGGTGTGCAACCAACTGGCAATTTACATTTAGGCAATTATCTCGGTGCGATCCGCAATTGGGTGGAGGGACAAAAAGACTACGATAATTTCTTTTGTGTGGTCGATTTACACGCGATCACCGTTCCCCATAATCCCGCCACTCTTGCGGAGGATACTTTAGCAATTGCCGCCTTATATTTAGCCTGCGGAATTGATTTAGAATATGCGACTATCTTTGTCCAATCCCACGTTAAAGCTCATACAGAATTAACTTGGTTATTGAATTGTATCACCCCTTTAAATTGGTTAACCGATATGATTCAATTTAAAGAAAAAGCGATTAAACAGGGGGAAAATGTTGGCACAGGTTTACTCGATTATCCCGTACTAATGGCTGCCGATATCCTCCTCTACGATGCTGATAAAGTACCCGTGGGAGAAGATCAAAAACAACATTTAGAATTAACCCGCGATATAGCCGTTAGAATTAATCATCTTTTTGGGCAACCGAAACAACCAATTTTAAAACTTCCCGATCCGATGATCCGCAAGGAAGGAGCGCGGGTGATGAGTTTAACCGATGGCCGGAATAAAATGTCTAAATCCGATCCTTCCGAGATGAGTCGGATTAATATTCTCGATAGTCCCGATGTCATTGCCAAGAAAATTAAACGCTGTAAAACCGATCTAGTTAAGGGTTTAACTTTCGATGATCCGGAACGTCCCGAATGCCATAATTTACTAACTCTCTATAGCATTTTATCGGCAAAAAGTCAAGAGGTGGTCGCGGGAGAATGTGCCGATTTAGGTTGGGGACAATTTAAACCGATGTTAACAGAAGTCATGATAGAATCTCTGAAACCTATTCAGGAAAAATACACCGAAATTAGAGAGGATAAAGATTATTTAGCCACAGTTTTACGGCAAGGTCGTCTCAAAGCAGAAGCGGTGGCCAATCAAACTCTCGATCGAGTTAAAAATGCCATGGGTTATTTACCACCATTTTAGGGATAATTTTCGGGTGCATCTCCTAATTATCAATCTACCTACTCAGTTGAGATTTTTCAAGGAAAACTCGCTGCTTTATCAGTCAATCTTTAACTCTTGGTGGGGTTCTAACTCCCCATCCAGGGTAAGGGAAGGAGAATGATTACAAAAGTTATTAAATTAAGCACAACTCCAGTGATATTTTGGTAAAATAAGGGCATAATTGAAACTATCAAAATACTTACCTGTACTTTGAAATTATGGTTGTAGAGTCCCAGGGGAAACAAAAAAAACTATCGTCTAGGGAAGATGAGTCTCGTCCAATTGCCAATAAGGAACAAAACTCTTATCTAGCAGAGGGAATTGTTGATCATCAATCAACTCAGATTGCTCCTTCCTCCTTACTACAGCCATTTTCTCCAGAGTTAGAAAAAGATAGAGCCAACAAATTTAATTTTCTTAAAGAAATTCTGGTTAGTCATCTTGGTCAACCTTTTTACTCGGACAACGGCTTTATTCTTTATCAAGGAGATGCCACAGACTTTTTGTCTAAACTATCTCATAGTGACATAAAAATTGACCTCACTGTTACATCACCACCTTATAATATTGGCAAAGAATATGAACGAGTTTTTTCAATCAATGACTATGTTGATTGGTGTGCTAATTGGCTGCGGCAAATTGATCAGATTACTCAAGATAACGGCGCTTTGTGGCTAAATGTTGGTTATTTAGAAGTACCAGAAAAGGGATTATGTGTTCCGATTCCCTATCTTCTTTGGGATAAGTCTCCCTTTTATCTTTTACAAGAAATTGTCTGGAAATATGGGGCAGGTGTTTCTACAAAAAATCGTCTTAGTCCTCGCAATGAAAAATGGCTTTTTTATCTCAAAAATTGCCAAGAATATACTTTTAACTTAGACAATATTCGTGACCCTAACGTTAAGTATCCCAATCAAAAGAAAAATGGTAAATATCGTTGTAATCCCCTCGGTAAAAATCCTTCTGATGTGTGGGAAGTTCCTAAAGTCACTACAGGAGAAAAGCGCAGTTCTAAGGAAAGAACCGGACATCCCGCACAATTTCCTTTAGCAATTGTCGAGAGAATTATACAAGCTTCATCTAATCCGGTAGAAATAATTCTTGATCCCTTTGCTGGTTCTTGTTCCACGGGAATAGCGGCCTTGGGATTAGGAAGAATTTTTGTGGGTTTTGAAATTCGACCAGACTATTGCGAGATAGCTGCAGAGAGATTTAAAAGATTTAAAAAAGAAAGAAGCAATACTTATATTCAAGGATCATTATTATAGTATTAAAAACGGATTTGGTATGATTAGCCTTTTTTAACTTGTTTTCGCAGTTTCAATCATTGGAAATGCGATCGCAAATAAAAATAGCAGAGTCCGGCAGTTACCCCCAGACTAAGAATTGTTATCCCCGTGAGAATTTCCCACATCCCCGACTCGGTTACTAATATGTTGTAGTATTGTAATAAGAGGATTTTTTTCCTGAAAAATTGTCATATTTGAGGTTTTGATTATGCCTTATACAAACGAAGAAGGTGGACGCTTAAATAATTTCGCCGCCGAACCGAAAGTTTATCAAGCGGCTCCCCCGACTAAATCGCAACAACGTAATTATCTTTTCTGGGGTGTTGCTGCGATCACACTTGTGGGTGGACTGTTAGCCGTCGCTTTTTACGCATCTCAAGCTGGCTAAAATTTAGTCCCTCGTAGTTGCGATTTAGCCCCTTTCACTCCTCTTTACCGCTAATATCACAACTACTCCCTATTTTAAGGCTTTTGACCCTGAATTAATGCCACTGCTGACTGAGACTTAGCCGCAGTCCCCTGTTTACCCTGAGATAACGCTAGACGGGCCGCCTCCTCTAAATCAGCGATCGCTTTTTCCCTGTTTCCCAATTTATAATAGGTCAAACCCCGATTGTGGTACGCTTCGGCAAAATTAGCATTGATTTTCAGACTCTCATCATAGTCCCTTAAAGCCATTTCCTGCTGTCCGGCTCGGTTATAGGACAGGGCGCGATTATAGAAAATGCGATCCTGTCCTCTAGTTCCCTGTAAACTCAAAGCTTTTGTGTAATCCTCGATCGCTTCTAGGTGTCTTCCCAAGTCATCCTTAGCATTACCGCGATAAATAAAGAAATCAGCAAAATTTCCGTTTAAAGCGATCGCTTTTGTGCAATCTTCCACGGCTGCCTCGTATTTTTTCGTCAGATAATAGGCATAACAACGATTACCGAGAGCGTTAACATAATTAGAGTTGATTGTCAAGGCCTGGGTATAATCTGCGATCGCTCGCTCGTACTGGCCGAGAACTAACTCCGCATAGCCGCGATTATAATAAGCATCGGCATCCTTCGGTTCTAATTGTAGAGCTTGAGTAAAATCTGCGATCGCCCCTGAGTAATCCCCTGCGGTTAAACGATCCACCCCCCGATTATAAAATTCTACAGCTTTCACGGGGTTAGCGGTAGTTTGAGCGCTTAGGGGAGAGATAGTCAGTAAAAAAGTCGCTATAGCTATAATAATTGTCAATTTTTTCTTAATTTTCATAATCCGTTCACCTAAACAATTCAAGGTAAAATTAAACAGCCCTACTTACAGGTCAAAATATCATGATTAAATCTCTTTTGGCGACTTTCCTCCTAATTACCACCCTCCTCTTCACCGGTTGTACAACTCCCATCGCTGGACTGCAAGGATACACCAGTGGCAGCCAAGGCTATCAATTTTTATATCCTAAGGGTTGGACGCAGGTGGATGTGAAAAAAGTTGCGGGAGTAGATGTGGTTTTTCATGACTTGATCGAAACGAGCGAAAATTTAAGCGTTATTATCAACCCCGTCCCCGACAATAAAACCTTAACAGATTTAGGGACACCCTCGGAAGTTGGCTATCGTCTCCTGAAAAATAATAGTCTTAACCCCAATCTCGATAAGGAAGTAGAATTAATTCGCTCAGAATCCCATCAAATCGACGGACAAGATTATTATATCCTCGAATATCAAGTTAAATTAGCCAACGGCCAAGAACGTCATAATCTGGCCAGCGTCACGGTTAATAATAATAAACTCTATTCTTTTAATCTTTCCACTTCCCAAAAACGTTGGACTCAAATTCAAGAACTCTTTGAAACTATCGTTGATTCTTTCTCGGTTAGTTAGGGAAACTGGCAACAGGCAATAGGCAATAGGGGAAATATAATAAATAAAAGTAATCTCCTGACGACCGAATCCTAAAAAAGTGAACAGTAATCAGTGATCAGTAATCGGTGGGGAAGTGGAGTGTGGTAACTGATAACTGGTAACTGATAACTGATTACTGATTACTGGTAACTGATAACTGGTAACTGATAACTGAATATGAGTAACTCGGAAGAAAATAGACTAGATAGACTCGAATCTCTTGCTGAAAATACCCTAACAGAACTACGGGAGATTAAATCAGGACTACAGGAGATTAGATTAGGATTACAGGAGATTAAATTAGGATTACAGGAAACCAATCAGGGATTAAAAGAAACTAGAGCGATCGCTAATTCTAACGCTAAATCGATCGAAGCGTTAACTAATAGTCTTGCTGAGTCTAAAAAAGAATGGGAAAAAGACAGACGGGGACTTGATCAACTGCTAGGACAATTAACTCGATCGATGTCGGATTTTTATGAGGTTCAGTCAGATTTTTACAATCGATTTGACAAAATTGAAGAAAGAGAATCACGCATGGTTGAGATTTTAGATCGTTATTTTCCCCCCGAAAATCCTGCCAATTCTTAGCAGAAATAGCTAAAAACCTGATAACTGATGGTGGGTTACGGCAAATAGATAAATTAATAATTAAGTCTAATAATTTGTCATTACCTAACCCACCCTACCTAACTTTTATCCTTTTGACTTTTTACTTTAAAACTTATGTCCATTCCCTTGATTCTTGCTTCCGCTTCTCCCGCGCGTAAAAAACTATTACAAATGGTAGGAATCGATCCGATTGTGCGAGTGAGTAACTTTGATGAATCGACAATTAATGCTGATGATACTCTCCATCTTGTCCAAACTTTAGCCCAATGTAAAGCGCAAACGATCGCCCCCCAATTTGATACAGGATTAATTCTTGGTTGTGATTCCGTCTTAGAAGTAGCGGGGGAAGTCTATGGCAAACCCAAGGATAAATCAGAAGCGATCAATCGTTGGCAAAAAATGCGCGGTCGGGTGGGTACACTCTATACAGGTCATGCTTTAATTGATCGAGTTAATCATCAAACCTTGACTCGTTGTGGGATTACTAAAGTTCACTTTGCCAATATCAACGATCAAACAATTATTGCCTATGTTGACACCGAAGAAGCCCTCAAATGCGCCGGCTGTTTTGCCCTAGAAGGAAAGGGGGGTTTATTCGTAGAAAGATTAGAGGGATGTCACAGTAATGTTATCGGTTTAAGTTTACCCCTATTTAGGCAGATGTTAACGGATTTTGGCTACCAAATCACTGACTTTTGGTGATCTTTTTGCCGATAATTTCCCCAAATTTATTGACAAAAGGGCTTGACAAATTCTCAGATTTGTGTTAACCTTTTATTATAATGGGAATCCGTGTCGCCCTGCGAACCCCTCTTTTTTCTATCGGATAGCCCCAAAATTTTTAACCCTTTCCTTTTCACTTTTTCCCGAAAAAACTATGTCTTGCTTGCGCGTGGGAATTGCCGGTCCGGTGGGTTCAGGAAAAACAGCCCTGCTCGATGCCCTGTGTAAAAATTTGCGGGATCAATATCCGATCGCCGTAGTCACCAATGACATTTATACTCAAGAAGATGCCCAATTTTTAGTGCGATCGCAAGCTTTAGACCCGGAAAGAATTTTAGGAGTAGAAACGGGAGGATGTCCCCATACAGCTATTCGCGAGGATGCCTCAATTAACTTAGTTGCCATTGAACAGTTAGAGAGAAAATTTGCTAACTTAAAGCTAATTTTTCTGGAAAGTGGTGGGGACAATTTAGCGGCAACCTTTAGCCCCGAATTAGTAGATTTAACCATCTATGTGATTGACGTGGCAGCCGGAGATAAAATCCCTCGCAAGGGGGGACCTGGTATCACCAAATCGGATTTATTGGTAATCAATAAAATAGATTTAGCCCCGATGGTGGGGGCAGATTTAGGAGTGATGGATAGAGATGCCAAAAAGATGCGCGGGGATAAACCCTTTATCTTCACCAACTTAAAAACACGGGAAGGATTAGAGCGAGTGATTGCCTTTATCGAAAAGAATTTATACTAACTATTACTAGGAATAAAAAAGAGAGCGCCAGAAAAATTTAGGTAAAGCTAACATTCTTTTCCAGCGCCAAGGTTCCTGATAGAGTCGATACAACCACTCTAAATTATTGTCACAGAAAAAGCGAGGGGCGCGGATTTTTGTACCAGACCAGATATCAAAACTGCCCCCCACACCTACCCAGATAGCTTGGGGACAGAGATGGCGATGTTCCCTAATCCAATATTCTTGTCGGGGTACTCCCAAACCAACTAAAATTAACCGCGGTTGTTGATCTTTTAATACCTCGATCCAATCGGACATTTCCTGGGAGGATAGATAACCGTGGTTAGCCAGAATACGGATATTAGGTATCTTTCTTTGCCAATTACTTGCCGCTTGTTCCGTAATCCCCGGTTTACCACCAAAAAAAGCAATAGGAGAACTTTCTCCCTGCATTCCTAACTCAGTAATTAAGGATTCTGATAATTCAATACCGGGGCAGCGGGTTTGTTTTTTACCCCTTAATTTTAAGTAAATGACAATCCCCGCGCCGTCGGGAATAACTAAATCTGCTTCCCGAATAACTTGGGCTACTTTGGCATCATTTTCCCCTAACATTGCCATTTCTGCATTAAGAGTGACAACGTGGGAACCAAAACCTTGATAGAGGCGATCGATTAACCAACGACTGTAGTTATCGAGGAGATGAACCGGTAAACCAAGAACAGAATATTTGGGGGGAGTTTCTAACATATAAGTCATCTTGATTTAGTTGTCATTTTATCGAGAAATTGGCACAAAATCTACCCCAAAACTAGAACGAGAACCTGGTTTAACTACCACTAATTGCACGGATTGATTGCGATCGCCAGACGGTAAAAATCGCACTGGATTAGTCGCCCCTGGAACAGAAAAATCACTGCTTCTTAACGCCTGTTGAACTCCCTCTCGGCTAGATTCTGCCTTAATTCCAGCGATTAAAGCCTGGGTAGCGTCATAGGCGGTAGCAGTGCGCCAATTTACGTCTCCTTGCCACAATTGGCGGGAATTATTCACAAAAGGATTGTTCCGATTAGCCCCCAAATGCCAAGCGACAGCGACAATCATGCCAAGGGCATTTTTTCCGCCTACATCCAGAGTTTTGGGGCTATAAACGTCATCACCCGCCACAATCGGTAATTTTTGGCCATTGATCTGAACCACCTGCAAAGCCTTATCTAGGGTACCACTATCCCCAAGAAGGGCGATTAGATTTGCTCCCTCCTGTTGAGCTTGTTGGAGGCTTTTAGAAGGGGTAAAAGTGAGGGAAGATAGATCAAATTCACTCACCGCTTGACCTCCTCCTAATCCTAAAGCGGTCGTAAATTCAGATTTTAGGGATTGACTATAATTGCTTTGGGAGTTAAAAAATACCACTGCTTTGACGTTAGGAATTTTTTGTAAGCTAGATTCGGCTAATGCCCGTGCCGCCACAAAATCACTGGGAACAGAACGAAAGATATAGTCACCAAAATTGGAGAGTTTAACTGAGGTACTGATGGGGGAAATCATTACTAATCCTGCTTTTTGATAGATAGCGGCCGCCGCTAAAGAGGTGTCACTGCTAGTGTGTCCTACTACTCCTAAAATGCTGTTGTCAGCCGTTAATTTTTGGGCAATTTGAGCGGCAATTTCGGGATTATCAGCATCATCAGCAATGAGAACTTTTAAAGGAGTGCCATTAATTCCTCCAGTTTGATTGATTTGATTTTGAGATTGGGCAACTCCTCGTAAAACTTCTAGGGCGGTGTTGACATTGCTACCAATTGGCACGGAAACGGCGATACTATGGGACTTAGCTTGACCAATACGGGCGTTATTTAAGTAGATGAGAGCTTCTGGATCATTTTGATTAGTTTGCAGGGATTTTTCTAGGAGGTAAACTGCTTGCTGAAAGTCTCCTTTTCCGAGTGCCTGTATGGCGGCTTGTTTGTCAGAAGAAGCCCCTTCAACTATTAATAATTTTTCCCCTTGACTAAATTTTGCTTGTGCCGATACCGATTTTTGCTCTGGTGATATTTTCTCGATTTCAGAAAGATTGGTTGGGTTATTTTTTCCTTGAAAACGATTGTATAACCACCAACCACCTGCCCCAAAAAATATTAGGGTAATCAGCAGGGCTAAAAGCAGGGTAACGGTCTCATTTTTCTGGCTCATGGGCTGATCAACTAAGATTAAATTAATGGTTTAATCGAGATTTATGTTAATAAAAGTAACATTTTTTTGCTTTTAATATGCTAATTCAAGTCTGAATGTCACCACTATACGATCTACCTCGATAGAATACCTCATTTGGGTTCTGATAGTCAAGACATTGTTGAAATGCGTCTTAGCTTATTAGCGATACTTTACCTTTTTGTTTGGGAATCTTCTAAATGTTTTATTAAAACATTGGAGGATAAAGGACCGTGTAAATGACTCCAGGGTAAAACCTGTTCTAAACGCCATTGTTGATGAACATAATAATCTAGAGGGGGAATTTGTCCTTTTAGTTCCTTAAAAGCCCGTTTATAACTGCCTAAAGAATCACCGTAGCCACGGGTTAATTCTAACAGGGAAGTCAAGCGGCGATCGCCTCTAGATAATAGGGCTTGAATCACTGACCAATTATAACTTTCTGGGCGAAATTCTATGCCCTGTTTACCTAATTGTTTCTCTAGATATTTTAATCTTTTTTCGGCCATTTTATTAACTCCAAACCACTGAAAAGGAGTATGGGATTTAGGCACAAAGGTGCTGCAACCGAAAGAGATTCGCAGTCCAGAGGCGGCTTTTTTTAAGGCTATTAACATTTCCACAGTTGCCCCAATATCTTCGGCTTCTTCTCCCGGTATTCCCACCATACCATAGAGTTTTATCCCTTTTAAACCGCCCGCTTTAGCATTAATAGCAGCTTGGATAATTTCATCATTGGCTAACTTTTTGTTGATAATTTCCCGCAAGCGATCGGAACCACTTTCTACGGCAATAGTAATTGATTTGCTGTCTCTTAGGGATAAAATTCTGGCTAATTTTTCCGTGACAGTATTAGTTCTAACTGAAGCGATCGAGAGTCTAACTCCCTCAAATTTTGGTTGAAAAAGATAATCGAGTAAGGTTTCAAATTCAGGATGTTGGCTGACAGAAGCACCTAATAAACCCAGGCGATCGGTCACTTTTAAACCTTTTTCAATGGCGGGAATTAAAGATTCTAAACTAGCGGTACGAAAGGGTAAAGTTAGATAACTAGCCAAACAAAAACGGCACATTTCTGGACAACTTCGCACCACCTCTACCATATAAATATTCTCCCATGCCGCTTGTTTTGTTACTACCGTAGAAGCTGAAAGGGTATTACTGCGATAGGTTTGTTTACTAACAAAGGTAGGAACATTATTATCTATGGGTAGAATTGCCGTAATTTCACCTTCAGGACTATCATAATTAACGGTATATAAACTAGGAACATACACCCCCTGAACCTGGGCTAAATGACGGAGTTTTGTCGGGCGATCGGCGTTTCTAACCTCTTGATAGGCATTAATAAAATCAGCAATTAAATTTTCACCATCTCCCAATAAAATTACATCAAAAAAAGCGGCAAAAGGTTCGGGATTAGCGGTTAAAACTGGTCCTCCTCCGAAAATTATCGCCTGCTGATCTTGCCTTTGATGACTGTGACAGGGAATTTCTAAAGATTCTAACAGCGAGAGGATATTAACATAGTCTAATTCCCAAGAAAAGGAAAAGCCGACTAATTCGGGATAACGGGGTAAAGATTCTTGAAAATCCGTAAATAAACGACTAACTTGTATATCTGATCGCAGGGCTAAAGTTGCCCAAACAATTTGATAACCTAAACTGGTTATACCGACGGAATACTGATTAGGAAAAGCAAAAATAGTTCTAAGGGCATCACTGTGGGGTATTGCGGGAGTGAAGAGGAGTTTTTCGTCTTGTAAGATGGTCATTTCAGTTATCAGTTATCAGTTACCAGTTATCAGTGACTACCAGCAGTCTTCAGTAGTTTTTAATTGTCATTCTCTTGAAAGGGGAGACTTGTTCCCTCTTGTTTTTGGTCATATATAAGTTTAATTTAATCTGGAGGTGAAGGAAGGGAAAATATCTCAATATACAGTTTTAGGATCCTATCTCAGGTTATGCTCCTAGGGAGTCGGTGGTCAAGAACAAATTCAAGTTATACTTACTCCCTAGGGATAGCTATTGTATTTACAGGAGATTTTCTCTTATATCCTAGCAATTTTCACAGCTTAACTAGGTGTCGATTGATCCCCTTCACTCTAGCCGGAACGAAATCTATGAATAACCCAGAAGAATACGTTATAATCATGGCGAAAATCCTAGATTTAACCATTCCCGATCGCTATTTAAATTCTGTGGTTGAAAACTGGCAACGCTTGCAAGAAATCGCCAGTTTAGTGACAGAATTTCCCTTAGAGGATGACGGGGAAAGCGCCCTCAGCTTTGAACCATGACTATTTCTGTGAGCAATTTAGCTCGAGCGATCCAAAATCGTCAAACTAGCGCCTTAGAAGTTATTAATCGGACTTTAGCGGGGATAGAGGCGAAAAATACCCATTTAAATTGCTTTACCGACATTTTACACCCTAGAGCGCTCGCTCAAGCCCAAAAAATCGATCAAGCGATCGCTAATGGGGAATCCGTCGGCCCCTTGGCAGGAGTCCCCTTCGCCGTCAAAAATCTCTTTGATATCGAGGGTATTGTCACCCTTGCCGGTTCCAAAATCAATCGAGATCACCCTGCCGCCGGACAAGATGCGATCGCTATACAAACCCTAGAAGCAGCCGGGGCCGTTTTGGTGGGGGCGACCAATATGGATGAGTACGCCTACGGTTTTGTCACCGAAAATGCCCATTATGGGGCCACTGCCAACCCCCGCGATCCTAGTCGCGTCTCGGGGGGATCCTCCGGCGGTTCCGCCGCTGCCGTTGCCGCTAATTTAGTGCCTCTCGCCCTCGGTTCCGATACTAATGGTTCGGTGAGGGTTCCCGCCGCTTGCTGTGGCGTAGTGGGGCTAAAACCCACCTTTGGGCGCGTATCCCGTCAGGGCCTATTTTTGTTCGTTAGTAGTTTGGATCATCTGGGATTTTTTAGCGGCAATGTGGCGGATATGGCGGCTATTTGGAGTCTTTTTGCCAAAAATAACCTTAAAGCTCCTTTAAATGGCTTAGAGGGCGTAAAAATAGCCCTTGCCGATGATTATTTTCAGCAGGGAGCCGAACCGGAAGTAATCGAGGCGGTGATAGCGATCGCCGAACGTTTAGGAGTGAGCCAAAAAATCACCATTCCCGAAACCGCCCGCGCCAGGGCAGCCGCCTATATAATTACCGCTTCCGAGGGCGCAAATTGGCATTTACCGCGTTTACAGACCAGATTAGAGGATTTTGACCCCGCAACCCGGGATCGCTTCTTGGCAGGGGCATTAATTCCCTCTAGCTGGTATTTACAGGCTCAACGTTTTCGCCGTTGGTATCGCGATCGTCTGCGAGAGATTTTCAGCGAAGTCGATATTATCCTCACCCCGACGATTCCCTGTATTGCGCCGCCGTTAGGAGTAGAAAAAATGATTATTGACGGGCAAGAGCTATTAATTAGACCTAATTTAGGCAGATTCACCCAACCTTTTTCTTTTATCGGTTTACCTGCCCTTTCTTTGCCGATTAAACGTTCATCCCGGCTACCTTTAGGTTTACAAATCATCGCCGCACCCGATCGCGAAGACTTAATCCTAAGGGTAGCCAGGGTTTTAGAGGAAATGCTTGCCTAAGAATCCGCTTCAATCACATCTAACCAAGCGGCGGCCGATCGCTCCCAAGTGTCAGTTAGGGCAATTTGACGACATTTTTCGCGCTCTTGGGACAAAAGCTGGGGATTTTTCAGTAATTCGACAATTTTCCAGGCTATAGCTTCCTGAGTAGCGGGATCGGTTACTTCTCCCGGTACTTTCACACAGTAGTCTTTTTCTCGAAAAACGGCAAAATCCGTCACCACTGGCAGACAACCCACCACTGCCGACTCGCGCACGGAAATACAATCGATCTCACGATAGGTGCAACCGTAGTAATGAATAGCAGAGCGCGCTTTTTCCTCGATTAGTTGACGATAACCCATCATTCCGCGATCAACTACCCCCGCACTAGCTTTAATCAAAGCGATTAAATTATCGCGCCATTCCCTGCGATCGCTATAGTCATCCCGTTTAGTAAAACCATAGTAGAGATGTAACTCGGCTGCGGGAATTTCCGCCTTGATAATCGGCCAGCCATGCTTTAACATCGACTCTAGGCCGCGATAATAACGGGAGGCATAGACTAGACGATAGGGAAGATACTCACTTTCCGGCACTGTCTCACTTACAGCCAAAAGGGAAGTATCGATACCGTTAGGAACAATCGGACATTGATGATCGGCACAGAAATCCAGTAAATCCCTTTGATATTGGCTTTTACAGAAAATTTTGTCATATCTAGCCAAAATTTCTGGGGTATAGGAGGCTGCCGGCACTTTAATATCTTGCCAATCAAAAAAAATTCGTTCTGCCTTGGTACCCGGACGGCAATAGGTGGGGTGACGAGAGATCACCAATGTCTCAAAGTGATCCTGCCAATTCATCTGGTAATAATTAACATAGCGAATACCGTCCTGTTCCCCTTCCATACCCTCACAATTGCCGAAAATCGTCACTTTATAGCCGCGTTTCGTCCATTCCTGCGCTAAAAAAGCCACCGATGCCTGGGTGCCACTGGCCCCCCGTTGCCAAATTTCCGCCGGAAGCATGGGACGATATTTTTCTGTGTAAATAACGATCGATTTTTTCGGCCAACGACGGGCGCTCAAACGCTGTTTAATTTGAAATAGGGAAGGTGCGCTGGCCCTTAGCCATTGTTTGAGATTAGATTGTAGGGATGGAGTAGCTTGTGACACTCTTTTTCTCCAAGATCGAGGGAAAATAGGGGCGATGGGTGATAGAGTCTTAGTTCCTTGAATTTAACTCGATTTCTCGACTCAGTAGAACAATTCGAGCCTATCATATAATAGGTTCAAGTCAAAAATCAATCTTTTTATTGATATCTATCTGCAAGAAAATCTATGAAAATTGTCATCCCGATCGTGTTTTATCGCAAAGGAGGAGTAGAAAGAGTCATTATCTCTTTAATACCTAGCTTATTAGAATACGTCGAACAAATTATTATCATCCTCCCTCGTAATGATATTGAATATTTTAAGTCTTTAATGCCCGATTGCGATAAACTTATCTACGAAAATTTTGATTTTTATCCCCAGAGTTTTGAGACAAAATTAATCTATT
Organism: Microcystis sp. M015S2; assembly: GCF_020245945.1. Classification (NCBI taxonomy): domain Bacteria; kingdom Bacillati; phylum Cyanobacteriota; class Cyanophyceae; order Chroococcales; family Microcystaceae; genus Microcystis; species Microcystis sp. M015S2. The sequence goes on along the minus strand of NZ_JADBTX010000011.1, from coordinate 61,737 downwards.
TTTATGGTCTTATAGCGAATTTTTACAAAACCCTAAGACTGAATTATATTCATCGTCTTTTCTCTCGTAGAATTGAATTTTTACGCATCGAATCAAGAATTAACCAGATTATCAAGCGTTACCAAGCTGATCACTGTTTGTATGGGATGACTAATCGGATTTCTCCCCCTAATGTCAACGTTACTTTAAGTGGCATTATTTATGATGTCTTTTGGCAATTTGCTCCCTTAACTTACTCAGAATCCTATCAAGAACCATACAATGAAGCGTTAAAAGAATGGTTAGATAAGGCCGATCTACTCTTCACAATTTCCCAAAAAACTAAAGACGATGTTTTAAAAGTTTTCCCCAATGCTACCTATGCTAGTAAATTAAAAGCTGTACCCTTAGCAGGATTTGTCGAGCAGTCTCATCCCAAGAGTAATTTAGTCAAAAGTGAGCTAGTTACTTTTTATTTTCCCTCCTCTTTTGGCATCTACAAAGATCATCTGACTTTACTTAAAGCAGCCATTAAACTAGCGAAACAAGGTTTAAAATTTCAAATAGTTTTGATCGGTAAAGAAACCGATAATCTAGTTAGTGGAAATCTGCAATTGTCTCAACAGTCCAAAACCCAAGAATACCAAGATTATCTCAAAGAATGTACCAGACTTTATCGGGAAAATAAAGAAATTTTCGAGAGTCATATCAAGGGATTAGGTTATCAAGACTATGAAACCTTGCAGTTTTATTATCAAACCTGTTCCTCTGTGGTATTTCCCTCAAAATACGAAGGTTTTGGATTGGCAATAGCGGAAGCCATTTTACAAGGCATTCCCGTTATCGCTTCCGATTTAGAAGTGTTTCAAGAACAGGTAGAATTATATAATTGTCCCGAAAGAGTGCAATTCTATCCTAGGGGAGATGCGGACAGTTTAGCCAACTGTTTAGAACAATTTATCCTCAATCCAATTCCTCGCTTGTTACCCGAAGATATTCCCAATAAAGTTAATCTCTGGACTTGGAAAGATGTGGCCAAAAAATATGTAGAACTACTGAAAGAAAATGCCGGTTATTGATCTCTATATCTACCCGATTAAATCCTGTCGAGGTATTCAATTATCCCAATCTGAAGTGACTCCTAAAGGTTTACTCTGGGATCGAGAAATGATGTTAGTGGATGGCAAGGGTAAATTTATCACCCAAAGAGAATATCCGCAGTTAGCCACCGTTTCTGTCACGATTACAGGAGATAAACTTTCTCTGAAAACATCTCAAGATTCCCTGACTTTTCAGCCTAATTTCACAGGAGAAAAAAGAGCTGTTCAAATCTGGGAATCTCAAACCATAGCCATGGATCAAGGGGATGAAATTGCCGAATGGTTCCAGAAAATTCTCGACATTCCCTGTCGTTTAGTGCGACAATCTCCCGATTATCCACGTCCTGCGAATCCTCGCTATGCAGGGAATGATCATACTCCCGTCAGCTTTGCCGATGGTTATCCAATTTTATTAACTAATACTGCTTCTTTAGAGGACTTAAATCAGCGTTTAGTTGCACCGGTGCCGATGAATCGTTTTCGTCCTAATATTGTTATTAGTAGCGATCGAGCTTTTAGCGAAAGTAGTTGGCAAAAGATCACAATTGGAGAGATAAATTATGCTCTGGTTAAACCCTGTAGTCGCTGTATTATCACCACCACCGATCAAGAAACAGGTAGGAGAAATCCCCAGCAAGAACCTTTAAAAACCTTAAGCACTTTTCGCCGTTTCCCCGGAGGCATCATGTTCGGAGAAAATGTCATCCCCGAAAAGACAGGTACAATTAAAGTCGGCGATCCTATTACCGTAATCTAGAGATCTAGAGATATAGGGGGATAGAGGTTATCAGTTATCAGTTATCAGTTATCAGATGTGAGCTTTCAGTTCACTGATTAAGTACCTAAGCAAAATTAATTACACATATCTAACCCCGCTCTTGCCTATTGCCTTTTGCCTCTTGCCTATCTTCACTAGGAAATTAATTTTGCACGACTACTTACTGTTCACTGTTCACAGCAAAAAACTCCCCACTCGCCACTGATAACTGTGCGGGTATCAAGGTTAAGATAAATAACCATAAGAACAATACTTGACTAGAGACACTGAAACCATGCCCCTTGATACCGCATCGATTTTAGAAGTATTACGTCCCGTTCAAGATCCGGAACTGCAAAAAAGCCTAGTGGAATTGAACATGATCCGCAATGTGGCGATCGATGGCGGAAAAGTTAGCTTTACCCTAGTTTTGACCACTCCTGCCTGTCCTTTGCGCGAATTTATCGTTGAAGACTGCCAAAAAGCTGTTAAACAGCTGCCCGGGGTGGAAAGTGTCGCCGTGGCAGTAACTGCCGAAACCCCGCAACAAAAAGCTTTACCCGATCGCCAAGGTGTGGAGGGGGTTAAAAATATTATCGCCGTTTCCAGTGGTAAGGGCGGTGTGGGAAAAAGTACCGTGGCTGTCAATATCGCCGTCGCCTTGGCCCATTTAGGGGCAAAAGTGGGGCTATTAGACGCGGACATCTACGGCCCCAACGCCCCGACAATGTTGGGCTTAAATGACGCACAAGTGACGGTACAGGGCGCAAATGGCGAGATATTGGAACCCGCTTTCAACCATGGCATCAAAATGGTTTCCATGGGCTTTTTGATCAACCCCGATCAACCGGTAATCTGGCGCGGTCCGATGTTAAACGGCATTATCCGTCAGTTTCTCTATCAAGTCAATTGGGGCGATTTAGACTATTTAATCGTCGATATGCCTCCCGGTACCGGGGATGCACAATTAACTTTAATTCAATCGGTCCCCCTAGCCGGTGCGGTGATTGTCACCACTCCCCAGACGGTTTCTTTAATTGATGCGCGTCGGGGTTTAAAAATGTTCCAACAGCTAGGGGCGCGGGTTTTGGGTATCGTGGAAAATATGAGTTATTTTATCCCTCCCGATCAGCCCGATCGCTCCTATGATCTATTTGGGTCCGGTGGTGGGGAAAAAACCTCGCAAGAATTGGGCATTCCTTTACTGGGATGTGTGCCTCTGGAGATAGCCCTACGGGAAGGTGGTGATGCCGGTGTACCAGTGGTTTTGGGGCAACCGGAATCGGCCTCAGCTAAAGCCCTGATAGCGATCGCTCGTCAGGTAGCGGCGAAAGTATCCGTAGCAGCCTATAGTTAATAAATGTGGGGAGAGAAATGGTGAGAAGACAGTCCCTTATTAGTAGGAAACTAAGCGGTTTTGGTGAGCAGTTTAGCTTCATTTTCCGGGATATAGCCCAAATTGATTGGCTTTTGTTCGTTTTGGTGACGGTTTTAACCGTTTTCGGTGGTTTAATGATTCGTAGTGCCGAAAGGAACACCACCGCTCTCGACTGGTGGCAACACTGGTTATTCGGTGCCGGGGGAGTGGCGATCGCTGTATTTCTGGCCCGTTGTCGTTACGAAAGTCTGCTGAAATGGCACTGGTTAACCTATCTTGTCACCAATCTCTCCCTAATTGCGGTAATTGTCCTAGGGGTGACGGCGAATGGGGCGCAAAGTTGGATTAATATCGGCAGTTTTAACGTGCAACCGTCGGAATTTGCCAAGGTAGGTTTAATTATCACCCTGGCAGCCCTCCTACATCATCGTCCCGCCGATAATCTTTTTGCGATCGCTCGTGTATTTGCCGTCACTGCCATCCCCTGGGTGTTAATTATGGCGCAGCCGGACTTGGGGACAGGATTAGTCTTTGGGGCAATTACCCTAGGCATGATTTACTGGGCAAATGCGAAACTCCCTTGGATGATTATCCTGTTATCTCCCCTCCCATCGGTTTTTCTGTTTAATTTACTTTTTCCTGCTTGGATTGTTTTAGCAATTATCATCGGTGTCCTTGCTTGGTTTACCCTTCCCTACCGTTTTTTATCTACTTTCATCGTGGTGGCAACTAATCTAGCAGTGGGTAAATTGGGCGAGGTTTTTTGGGGTTTATTAAAAGAATATCAAAAAGATCGTTTAACCCTATTTCTTGACCCAGAAAAGAATCCTTTGGGGGGAGGTTATCAATTAATTCAATCCCGCATTGCCATCGGATCGGGAGAATTATTGGGACGGGGATTACACCAAGGCACCCAAACCCAATTAAATTTTATTCCCGAACAACACACCGATTTTATCTTCTCCGTAGTCGGGGAAGAACTCGGTTTTGTCGGCAGTATTTTGGTTTTAATAACTTTCTGGTTAATCTGTTGGCGTTTGTTAGTCATTGCTAATACTGCTAAAGAAAACTTTGGTTCTTTAATAGCGATCGGTGTTCTCTCAATGATCGCTTTTCAGGCAATTCTTAATATTAGCATGACCGTGGGATTAGCCCCGATTACAGGGATTCCTTTACCCTGGTTAAGCTATGGACGTTCATCTTTATTAACCAATTTTATCGCCTTGGGTTTAGTGGAATCCGTGGCTAATTATCGCCCCCGTAAGCGTTTGTACTAAGTAGTTGTACATATATCAGTTATCAGTGATCAGTTATCAGATTTGAGTTTTAAGTGTGGAGTATTAAATTCCACTTTCCGCACTTCTTAACATTCAATTGATGATTTTTACTAATATATTCCTTCCAAACCCTTGCCAGTAAGAATTATAACTACAATGATGGATTTTGATCAAGGTGAAGAATTGTCAATTTTTTTCTCAGAAAAAATCAATTATTGAAAATGTTCTCAATAGTAGTTTCTACAATCAAGGTTTTTCGTTAAAACATCTTGGGGAATGTAAAAATATATAAAAGTATATGAAGATGTGCTGAATGTCGGATTTAGCGGAAATTTTTCTGAAATTTTTCTTAAGTGCTTGACATTGGCCAGATTAGTGCTTATGATGTTTCCCATCACCCAAATAAAAGCAAATTATTTGCACAATCCCAATTCTGAAAGCCATGCACAGCAAAGCTTTCAAGGTTTAGTACAGGTTGTTAGTTTTGTCTGAGTGATTAAACCTATTCACTCGAAATTACCAGAGGAATAACAATGGCATATCCCAACGATCAACAAGGTAAAGCACATCCTTTCTTTGCTCGTTTCTTGTCCGTAAGCAAAGAGGAATCTTCCATCAAGTCTCCTTCCCCTGAGCCTGAGTTCAATACACGCAAATTCCCTTCTGACTGGGAAGAGTATTAAACTCAGGTTACATGAGTAATTGCAGCACTTTTCTTGATTACACCGTACAGACAAAAAGCTAAAAGCTCCACTAAGCAAGGCTCGCAGCCAAAAAACTATACGTTGAGATCCTGAGAAGTGCTGTAAAGTAACTTTAGTAATTACTCAAGAAAAAAACAAATACTGCAATTAGTTAAGCAAAAGCAGCAATTTTTTCCGCCTTTTATTGAGATTCTTCTCGATAAATATCCGCCCAAAAGCCTTAAAATGGGTTAAAATATAGGGATTTGCAATTGACATGAAAGAATCGCCTAAAGTTGTTTTATTGTTGACCCATAGCGGCGATTTTTTCACGATTGACCGCGTGGCTGAGGCGATAGAAAAAAAAGGAGCCACACCTTTTCGCTTAGATACCGATAAATTTCCCTTAGAGGTTCAATTAGCAGCCCAATTTAATGGTAAAAAAAGTTTTTATCAATTAACCTATAACCATCAATCTATTGATAGTGAACAGGTGCAATCTGTTTGGACAAGACGTATTTGGCAACCTGAAATAACAGCGGATTTAGATCCTCAGTTTCGGGAGGCTTGTGTGCGAGAATCCCAGACGACTTTGGCTAGTTTTTGGGATAGTTTAAGGTCAGCGCGTTGGTTAGATAATTTAGCTCAAATTGAGAGGGCTAAAAATAAGTTATTACAACTTCGTTTGGCCTCAGAAGTTGGCTTGATTATTCCCCCTACCTTAGTTACCAATAATCCTGATGCTGCCCGGGAGTTTTTTTCCCAGGTTCAGGGACGAATGGTGAGTAAATTGTTAACTGCGATCGCCCACAGTATGGAGTCGCCGGAATTTTTTCTTTATACCAGTAGGGTGAAAGCAGAAGACCTTGAGGAAGCAGAATCTTTACGTTATTGTCCCATGGTTTTTCAAGCGGAAATTCCCAAACAATTAGAATTGAGAATTGTCGTGGTTAATGGACAAACATTTGTGGGTGCTTTAGATTCTTCTCAGTATAATCATTCAGCCGTAGATTGGCGAAGACCGGGTATTAATCCAGGTGCTTGGCAACATCATACTTTACCCGATTCACTATTGCAGCAACTTCAGATTTTTATGGCTAATTTAGGGTTGAATTTTGGGGCATTTGATTTTATCTTAACTCCTGGGGGAGAATACGTTTTTTTAGAAGTTAATCCGGGTGGTGAGTGGGGAATGTTAGAAAGGGATTTAGATTTACCTATTTCCAATGCGATCGCCGATTTTTTAGTAGGCTAAAAATCAAACCAAAACCTAATCAGGATTTTGAGGATTTTAGGATTATCAAGATTCTTAATCCCAAATCTAATCAGGATTCTCAATCCAAAATCCCAAATCATCAAGGAGATTTATGACCGTTTTACTTGTTACTTTTAGCCACGATAATGAAAGTATTCCTCTGGTAATCAAAGCCATAGAAACGATGGGTAAAAAAGCCTTCCGTTTTGATACTGATCGCTTCCCTACAGAGGTGAAAGTTGATCTTTACTCAGGCGGTCAAAAAGGCGGAATTATTACCGATGGAGAACAAAAATTAGAGCTAAAAGAAGTTTCTTCTGTTTGGTATCGACGCATGAGATACGGACTAAAATTACCCGATGGGATGGATAGTCAATTTCGCGAAGCTTCTCTTAAGGAATGTCGGTTAAGTATTCGAGGAATGATTGCTAGTTTATCTGGCTTTCATCTTGATCCAATTGCTAAGGTAGATCATGCCAATCATAAACAATTGCAGTTACAAGTGGCGCAACAATTAGGTTTATTAATTCCGGGGACTTTAACTTCTAATAATCCTGAAGCTGTCAAGCAATTTGCTCAGGAGTTTGAAGCAACAGGAATTGTGACTAAAATGCTTTCTCAATTTGCTATTTATGGAGACAAGCAAGAGGAAATGGTTGTTTTTACCAGTCCTGTTACTAAGGAAGACCTAGATAATTTGGAAGGTTTGCAATTTTGTCCAATGACTTTTCAGGAAAACATTCCTAAAGCTTTGGAATTACGCATCACTATCGTCGGTGAACAAATATTTACGGCGGCGATTAATTCCCAACAATTAGACGGCGCTATCTACGATTGGCGAAAAGAGGGAAGAGCGCTCCATCAACAATGGCAACCCTACGATTTACCGAAAACTATTGAAAAACAACTACTAGAATTAGTGAAATATTTCGGTCTTAATTATGGTGCAATTGATATGATTGTCACACCAGATGAACGTTATATCTTTTTAGAAATTAATCCCGTTGGCGAGTTTTTCTGGCTAGAACTTTATCCTCCTTATTTTCCCATCTCCCAGGCAATCGCTGAAATCCTTGTCAACTCATAAACTGGCAAAGACAGAGCCAGAGTATTTTATCGCATCGACGAGGCTCTGACTCCAGATTTCCCCCCCGACTACTGACTTGAAAATAGAGGCTGAAATAACGCAACATACTAAATCCGTTGAGTATAGGCTACATATCAGGAGAGATACTCCTACAAGGGGAGTGACTCTTAAATTATTACAGATGCGTCAGCGGCTGCGTGTAAGCATCCCACCGAAAAACTAATGCGCGGGGGGTTTGGGGGCGGCGCCACGCCCCCAACGGGGGGTTTGGGGGGTAGAACCCCCCAAAAGCTTGGATTGAGTGATCAAGTGGGAAGTAATACTAAATCCGTTAACCCCACCAACAAACTTTTTCAGCAAACCCTACTTAATTTCCAGACCAAGACTTTCTCTCGTGCTTCTATCAGATCCATGCCGATTTTTTCTAAAACTCGCTTTGAAGCTATATTATCGGGAGCGCAGCCGGCGGTCACTGTTTGCATACCAGGTTGAGAAAGTGTCCAGTCCATCATTGCTTTTGTCGCCTCAGATGCGTAGCCTTGTCGTCGATATAACGGCGCTACTTGATAGCCAATTTCTACAGCATCTGTGGGTAAACCTGTGACATCAGGAATAATTTTGATCATCACATGACCAATAAGAGTATTTTCTGTTTGATGAATAATTAAACTCCCCCACCCCCACTCATTTTGTAAGGGGAATTGCAGCAAAATATTGGCAATATCAGGGAAAGCTTGAATCAACTCTTGTTCGGCCCAGTCAGCTGCAACTTTTACCCCCAAAATTGTTGCTAATTCATCGATACCTATAATTGCGGCCTTGAGAAGTTCAAGCTTGAAGGGGACTAAATATAATCGTTCCGTCACCAGTTTTTCCAGTGCTTTCATTTGATAAAATTCCTATACCAGTTATCAGTTAGTAGCTTGTTAATCAACTTACCCAGCAAAAACCTCATTCTCTAGTTCTCCTGAGAGGGGGAAGTCTGAAAAATTTTCCCTACCCACCACACCTCATACCCTGTATCACTTTCAATCTGTTTGTCACCCCATTAGCTATATTCTCACCCATTTTAAGGCTTTTGGGTCTTTATCGTAACGATAATTAAAACCATCTTTGGCAGTAATGATTTTACCTAAACTGGCACGACTCCGAACGTTACTTAAAGAATAATCAGTTAGGGACTGCATTTGTTGATGGGACAAACCTTCGGCTATTTCAGAAATTCCTGCAATTTCCGCATCATGCTCAGTTTTAACCTCAGACAAAGGCTCTATTTTTACCGCCGAAAAATTTTCTGATTTTTTTGACATCATCACTAGGTTATTCACTTTTTTGCGCTGATAATCTTCTACAGTTGACAGCTGCCAATGGGAATTTTCTGTTAACTCTAAGACCCATCGATGATAATTAAATAAACTTTCCCGATGACCAACACTAATAAAAGTGGTTTCACTTTCCTGTAATTGCTGATATAAGCTGGCTTCATTGGCCAAATCTAAAGCGCTGGTTGCTTCATCTAAGATAGTAAAGGTAGGTTTAGTGATTAATAGTCGAGCAAAAGCTAATCTTTGTTGTTCTCCGAGGGATAAAATCTGTTCCCAATTGACTTGTTTATCCAAGGTATTTTTGTCAGTTAATAAATGTTGCAGGTTGACTTTTTTTAAGATGTTTTCTAATTCTTCATCGCTCACCTGCTCATTGGTATGGGGATAAAGTAATTGCTGGCGTAAAGTGCCAAGGATAATATAAGGACGTTGGGGTAAAAATAACATTTTAGCTAAAGGAGGACGAACTAAACGACCACTACCTGCTTTCCATAAACCGGCGATTGCTCGTAACAAGGAACTTTTTCCTCGACCACTGGGGCCAATAATCAGTAAGCTTTCTCCCAAAGGGACAGAAACCGATAAATTTTCCACAATTACCTTTTCATAATCGGGAGTTTGTAGGGTAAAATTTTCAAAAGCTAGACGATTATCTTCCAGGGTGATAATACGACTTAAGTTTTTCGGCTCTTCACTAGCAACTTTTAAGGCATCTGTCAAGGTAGCTAACCGTTCAATATAACTTGAAACTTTACCCGATGTTCCCCATTCAGTAATTAATTGTCCCAAGGCATTAGAAAAAAGGAAACAGCATAAACTCGCTTGACTAATTTCCCCATAATCGATTTCATTTTGAATAAACATAGGGGTCAAAATAAACATTGAAAATACACTAATTGCTGACTGATAGCCTCGATTAAAAATATTATTAAACCGTTCCCAATTTATCAGGTTTTCCGAGCTTTGAATAACCCGTTCAAAACGGCCTTCAATGATTTTTTCTTCCTGCTCTTCTCCCTGAAAAAAAGCAATGGATTCGGCGTGGTTACGCACATGAGTTAAAGCATAACTATAATCCGCCTTATCATTAAGTTCAGATTGATTAATTTTGTTTAATTCTTGAGTTAGATAAATTGCTATTAAATTTCCTGCGATCGTATAAATTATTAGATAAACCGCAATTTGCCGAGAAATTGTCCAAAGAATAATCGCAAAAGTAATCATTTGTAACCCTTTTTCCACGAAGGTGATTAACAACCTCATGGTCATGGTCGTAATTGGTTCAATTTCTTGAGATAATCTTTGATCGGGATTTTTTAAGTTCGAGGTAAAATCAATGTTATAATAAGCGCGATAATTGAGATATTTTTTAACGGTTTGTTTGGTTAACCACTTATACCAATCCAATGCCACTTGACGACGAATAAATTGAGAAAAAGCAAATAACCCCGTTGTTAATATAATCAACAAACTGGATAACCACAGCGTATTGAGATATTTAGAAAGGTCTCTATCTTCAATAATAATATCGAGTACATAACGATTCCAGTAGCTACTAAAAGCTTCTACCCCCACCGTTGCCAAGATACTTAAAAGGATCAAAGCTGACATTCCCCAAGAAATGATCACATCTCCAAAGGCACGTCCATTTAACTCCGTTGGATACCAATAGGGTTGAGCCACAATTTTTAGGCTTTCCCAAAATTGACCAAATAGTGAAAAGGGATTCTTGGCGGACTGGTCGGACACAACAGGGTTTTCCGTTGCTTGTTTAGTAGTATATTGGGGCATCTAGATGCAATTGGCAGTTCTTTTACTGTTCTCTTGACAACTCAATATCACATTGTAGCGGGAGAATTACCCGTTTTTGTCTTTTGGTAACATTTTTATCTCGAAGACGAAAGTGACCTATGATCCGGTCGTTGATGCTCTCAAAATCACCTTAAGTCATCTGCCGAAATGCTCAGGAGCGGATGGACAATCCGCAGTCTTGTGAATATTCGATTCTGACGACTAAACCGGAATTAGTCGCTACTTACCCAGTCCCAGTCTCTCAGAATACTGCCAACTATGGCGAGAAAGCTCTGAGATAACTAATAACTACTTGACCCACTTTTGTTACTGTGGCAGTCTAGATGCTGTTTACTGGTCACTGAAAAACCCCATCTCTCAATCTCCGTGATCCTCAAAATGATTAGCTAGTAGGAATTTTTGACTGGTATTCAACTCTTGCCAAAGCTGGTTAATTTTCTCGTAAGCTTCCGTGGAGGTAAGCTTTCCCCCACTGTGTAAACCAGCGATAAAAGAGACTCTCAAGGCGAATTCCTGCAAGTTAGCGTTAAAAACTAAATTTTGTGGCGTGAATAAACCCCTGTAGCTGGTTTTAGGGTAGAGAAAGTTATCTTTAGAATTGAATTTTTCCATTGTTACCGACCCCCCAGTATAGGATATCTACATTATTATATATTTAAACTTTTGTTAACTTATGCTTAACCTAAGAATTTAAACCTGTCTCTAGATTCTTAAGAGAGTAGCTGCTGAACTTGATTAGCTGCCGCTATCCCAGAAGTTAAGGCCGTTTCTAGGGAAGAATTTCTCGATAAATCTCCCCCTTGACACCAATCACCACAGGCAACTAGAGGTAAAGGACTATTAACACTTAAACAGGGTACAGCTAAACCCTGACGGACTAAAGCATAACGCCAACGGTGCAGCTGAGACCAATCGGGGAGAGGCAAAGAAGCGCGAGCGAGCAAATCTAGCTTAACTGCTTCTAAATCCTCGCTATCGAGATATTTAACCGCAAAATCGGCACTACTATGCACAACAAAGACATAATCAGGGGATGATTGCCGTTTACTGCTATCAAGTCCTAACCAAGCGATAGCGGTGGAGGGAGCAACTGCGGGTAAAGAATCGCCATAACCCGCCATTACCGTTAAACAGGGATCGTAAACGATTGATCGCAATTCTGGCATAGTAGTTATATGAGAGTTTTCTAACAATAACGCCGCTTGCGGGGCGGGAATAGCCAGGACAATCGCCGAAAACTCTCCCCGAATTTGACCGTTATTGTTTAAAACCCATTTTTCTTGACGATTTTCCAGACGAGTAACCAGAAAATCTCGTTCAATTTCTAAACCTTTAGCTAAAAATTTCGCCACGCTATTCATGCCAGAAGGAGCAACATAGCTAGAATCAAACCAAGAAGTAACTATATTCTCTCTCAGGAGATTATCAATTAAAGCCGCCGTTTTTTCGCCCTGAATAGTCAAAAAAGGCAAGCCATGATCCACAGCCATCTCTTGATTGGCTCGATTAACCCGTCGCGTGGCTAAACGACCACCAATGCCTCTAGACTTATCAAATAGCTTAACAGTATAACCTCGATCGCACAACTGACGAGCGCAGGTTAACCCGGCTAAACCCGCACCAATGATCCCAACCTTAATCGAAAAATTTGTCACTAGCCTTCCTAATCCTGTGAACCCTTGAGTTAATATTAGTAGTAATCAGCACTAGCGAAACTAAGTTGATTATTGGGGCTGAGGAGGACAAACCACATTGGACGAACTACGCACAGCTTTGGAGTTAGCCACCGAGGAGGAACTACAGCAAATCACTAACATCCTCTTTTGCCGTCGTTTTAACCCTCTCGATTATCTACGAGCGCCGGACGCAATCGCCGTTCAAAGTCAAGATTGGGATAGTTGGTTAGATAGCGTCGAGGATCGTTTTCGTTATTTGGCTGCCGATGGTGTGACAGTATTAAAAGGTCAAACCGAAAAAGTTAGTTATCGTCAAATTCTCGTCCGTGTCTGTCATTTCCTCAAGGTTCCCTACTCCCAAAAAATGCCGACAACGGAAATTGAAGCGGAAATCTATCTTCATCTGGTTAACAAAGCTTGGAAACGTCTCCCCCCATCGGAACAAAAATCCCTCTCGATTCAAATTCAAAAGGCGCTCGCGGATTCCCACACTCCCCAACCCTTACCCGTTCACCTACAACATAATCCCCTCGATATAGTCCTCAAAGGCAGTAGCGTCATCGCCGTTAATTCTATCCTGAAACCGATTCTGCTCAAACATATCGCCGGGCAGTTCGCTCTCCATTTTGCCCGCTATCAAGGGGCAAAGACTGCCCTAGTCCAGGGTGGGGCAATTGCTAATCAAATCGCCCTACAAACGGCTAAACAGGGCATGACTAGGGCTGCCGCCCGCTATGGAGCGGTCAGAACCGTGTTAAGTTTGGTGGGACCGGCTTTATGGGGTTGGTTTATTGCTGATCTCGGTTGGAAGGCGATCGCCACTGATTACGGCCGGATTATCCCGACTATTTTTGCCATCGCCCAAATTCGTCTGACTCGTGACGATTGTTGGCAACCTGCTTAACATGAAAAAGATTTTTTGTCAAGGGTGGGAGTGGAATTTAACACTTTTTTCAGTTTTTATCGCCCTGATCCTGCCAGAGTTGGCGGGTATCGGCATTATTATCGTCTTAATTAGGGTTTTTACTGGCAATTTTCGGGCAATTATCCAGTCACGTCTCAATCAAGGTCTCGGTCTCGTCACTCTTTGGTTAATGATTAGTGCCAGTCTTTCCCCAACTCCGGGGGATGCTTGGATTGGTTTAGGAAATTTCCTGCCTTTTTTCTTCTTTTTTAGCAATATCAGACAATTAATTAAAAAACCCTCTCAGTTGCGTCAACTAGCTTGGGTGATGGTTATTCCGTCGGTTTGGGTAGTGGTGATGGGATGGGGACAAATTTTTCTCGGTTGGCAAAAACCGGAAGCATTAAAAGGGATTTTTACCTGGCCCTACGGGGTGGGGGGTGAACCGAGCGGGCGGATGTCTTCGGTTTTTATGTATGCTAATCTTTTGGGGGCTTATTTACTCATAACTCTGATTTTAGCGATCGGTTTATTAATTCTAACTTGGCGGCAGTGGCACAGACAAAGAAATCGGAATTTAAATCTCAAAGTCGGGTTTTTAACTTTAACTATATTTATCGACAGTGTAGGGCTATTTTTAAGCAATTCTCGCAATGCTTGGGCCTTAGCCTTTTTAGGAGGCCTAATTTTCGCCCTTTATCTGGGTTGGAATGCCTTAGTCGCCGGTTTTGTCCTCTTGGGGGGGGTGATTTCCCTCGCTTCTTGGGGACCAAATCCTTTCAGGGATAGTGTGCGTTTTTTGGTTCCTAGGGCGATTTGGGCGCGATTATCCGATGAAATGTTCCCTGATCGCCCTCTAGCGACTCTCAGATCAACTCAATGGCGTTTTACTCTAGAAATGACCCAAGAAAGACCCCTATTCGGTTGGGGATTACGCAGTTTTACACCTCTCTACGAAAAAAGTCAGGGATTATGGTTAGGTCATCCCCATAATTTATATTTGATGTTAATGGCAGAAACGGGAATTATCGGCTTAATTTTATTGTCTGTTTGGGTGGGTTGGATTTATGCCCAAGGGGTGCGTTTATTTATCTTTCTACGGCAACAAAAAGCCGGGGGTGAGTTAATTATCTTTACCTATCTGGTAGCTTTTGGTGCTTGTGTTTTATTTAATCTCGTCGATGTTACCCTCTCCGATGTCAAGATTAATACTATTGTTTGGCTTCTCTTGGCTGCCATTGCTGGGGTGAGTCAAAGGTTAAATTATGAATTATGAATTATGAATTGGGAATTATGAATTATGAATTATGAATTATGAATTATGAATTGGGGAGATGAGGAGAAGGGAGAAGGGAGCGCCGGAGCATTTTCAGTGAACAGTTAACAAAACGAAAACTTCGCACTTCACCATTAAGATAACTGCTATAAATAGACTTTTAATAACCAAAGAAAGAAAGGAATAGTCAGAAAACTAGCAAGAGTAGTGACAACAACTGTGCGGGCCATTAAAGCAGCCGAACCACCGAATTCTGTGACTAAAATGACGGTATTAACGGCGGTGGGCATGGCACTTTGTAGGATGAGAATTTTTAGATCCATACCAGTTAATCCTAAACTATTGCCGATCGCAAATGCCAAAAGAGGAGCGACTAAAAGACGCAAACCGGCCCCTAATAATTCTAATTTACCGATCGCTAATTTTTGCTGAGATAATTGGATACCTAGGATAATTAAAGCCAAAGGAATTGCTGCTTCTCCTAGATAGCTAACACTTTTATCTAATTGCAGGGGAAGATGAAAAGAGAAAGTTTGAAAGCTAATGCCGATAAAAATTGACCAGATTAAGGGCAAGCGAAAAACTAGGCGAAATCCTGAAAGAAAGCTTTTTCCTCGCAAATAAGCGGGACTAATACCAAATAAAAGAATACTAGAGCCAATCATATAGATTATCGCTCTTTCCAGTCCGGCCGCACCCAGGGCAAAACTAGCCACCGGTAAACCCATATTACCGTTATTGGGCATCACGGCGGCAGCCATGAGGCTTTTGCGGGTATCATCATCGAGACTGAGACAATAGGCCATAATTTCGACGACAATCGCCATTACCAGTGAAATAAGGGCAAAGCCTAGGAGAATTAAACCGATATTGCTGGCGGATAAAGTGGTGCGATAGAGTCCATCAATCACCAAAGCGGGAGCAAGAATATACACCGTGATTTGGGAAAGGGAATGCACTTCAACAGTGAGAATTTTTCCTGCTATCACACCGATGAGGATGATAAAACCCACTGGAACAATAGCGGAGAGAATAGCAAGCATTAATCAAGTAAAAAGTAAATAGTACATAGAAAAAAACTTATCTGACTTTTTAACGGATTTCTGTTATATCTTCGTATAAAGATGCGATTGCACAGTGAAAATCGATACTAGCTAGATAAATATCTGCTCCTTTGCTGTAGGGATAAAGAACCCAAAATCCTTCATCATTGCGACGAAAACAATCTACACCGATGCGTTCTTGACTGATAAGAACGTATTCTTCTAAAGTTTCAAGGGTTCGTTAGCAAATCAACTTTCCGTCCCAATAAATTCTCTAATTCCCGTTTCATCCTCGAAAACTCCAGAAGTCCCCAAGAAACACTATCTTGGAAACTGACCAGTATATCAATATCGCTGTCTGGACGAAAATCTTCCCGCAAAACCGATCCGAATAAACACATTTCAGATATCTGCCATTTCTGACAAAACTCACTGATTATTTGCTGGGGTAGTTCTATTTTCAATTTTTTCACCTCCCTGTCACCAGTAATCAGTGATCGGTTTTTAGATTTAAGGGGAATTATCGCTAACGACACGAAAACCAATATCATAGAGTCCAGCAGTAGCCAGAAATTTGACCCGGTAGGCCGAGCGACATTTGTTAGGGCCGTCATTCCAGGAACCCCCGCGTAAAACTCGTCTGTCCCTATCTTCTATTGTGGTCGCTTCGTAGTTATCGCGCCAGTAATCTGCACACCATTCCCTGACATTTCCGTGCAGGTCGTAGAGTCCGAAAGGGTTAGCGACGGCAAACATTCCTACCGGTGTGGTTTCCCTGCGATCGCAACCGAGGCGACCTTCCCCATAACGACCAGAACTGCACACTTTCCCGCCATAATCCCAGTCCACTCCGGAATAGTTGGCTAAATCAGTGGAAATTGTCGGGCCAAAGTGAAAGGGGGTTGATGTTCCTCCCCGACAAGCGTATTCCCATTCTTTTTCTGCGGGTAAACGATAATTCAGTCCGGTGAGACGGGATAGGCGATCGCAAAATTCCCCCGCTTCCCACCAGTTAATTTGTTCTACAGGGCGATCGTAACCTTCAAAATGGGCCGGATAGGGATTAAGTTCAATATTTACTGGTTCTAATTTTGCCACCTCGCGCCATTGTCGTTGGGTAATTGGGTAGCGACTCAGGCAAAAAGCCTGAATATTAACCAGAGATTGGGGACTTTGACTCAATTTCCAGCCTAACTCGCTTTTAGGCGCACCGATGAGGTATTGACCGCTAGGGATAGAAATCATCTCTAAAAAGGTTCTTTTGCTTAAAAAATATTTATAACCTCGATTAGTGACTTTTTCCCGTTTAATTTCCTCACCTTTGCCATTAACAGTGACCACCTCATCGGTAAAATCTAACCATTCTCCCATTCTGCACCCCTCTATCGGTTATCGGTTGATCAGGTTCAGCTGCGAGCCTAAAAACATCTCGAAACCTACCAGTTTAAGAATAACAAGACTTCGATCGCTTATCCCCCGATCAGTTTTAATTTTAATTAATTTTTTGGATTGTTCCCCCTCACTTCCCACCTTCCCACTCCCCATATTAATTGCTGGAGTCATTAACAACTTCAGGGACAATCTCTAATTCTTGTTCACCAATTATAGGTAAATGATTTTTCTGTAAACCCATAGCAGTTAAACAAGTATTGAGAGAGTTTATCGCTTGGTTATAATCCTCAATTTTTTGGTGAATTTCTTCCTGTTTGCGGGCATTATTCGCAATTTTTTCCGCCGCTTCCTGTTCTAAGGTTTGTTCTAGATAAGAACGAGCTTGATTAAACTGTTGTAGAATAGTATCGGCTTGTTTTTTTGCCATTGGTATCAATTGATTTTTTAAAGTATTATTAATAGTTTGACGGAAGTTTTTCTGAATTGTCACTGATACTTTTGGCTCAAAATCTAACTTAAGTAATTGACGGATAGCGGGTTCAGCACCAAGAATACTTTCACAGTCATAACCTTGGGCAGTTTGTTGGACAGTTTGCCGAAATTGAAAGATAGAAAAAGTGCCTTCGTTGTAAAAATTGTGATTTTCTCTTACATAGCGATCACACTCTGTTCTCGCTTCGGAAACTAAGGCATGAATTAACTGATCTTCTAGCTGTTTTAGCTGATTTTCTATGCCCCCATCATTACCCAATAAACGATAGATTTGCCGATAATAATCACCTTGCCTTACCGCATCTAAAAGACGCTGACAAAAGCGACTAATTAAACTGGTTGACTCCTCAATTAACACATCTTCTAGCTGGTTAGACAGATAATAAAAAGCTTCTACCAATACTGCTAATAAAGGTGCTGTAGCATTGCGAGGATGAGTTAAAGTCGCTTGCGAGTAAGCATTTTTAACAGAAAAAGTATTTAATAACTCATCCAATCTTGATACCATTCTCGCTTTCAGTTTCTTAAAGTCTTCCTCAAAGTTTTCATCGCTATTAACCACGATAGCATTGACATAACCATCGATATGTTTAGTTAATTTCTCTCCCACTTCCTTTAACTCTTGATTGAGGTGATTTAACTCCAGAGCTTTCATCGCCTCAATTTCTCGTGGTTGACTTTCTAAATCACGATAAATACCTTGGTAATGATTTTTGAGAGTGATGCAGAGAGATTGTAAATCATCAGCTAAAGTTGCAAACAATTGCGGGCGTTTTTCTTCGGTAAGATAACGAGTAATTGCCGTGCGAAATTCTTCGATACCGCTATCAGCAATTAACTGCTCTAGTAAAGGAGTTCCCCACTCGCTTAAAACTCGGAAGTAATTTTTATTAGGAGTTTCATAACCGTGGATGGAAACTTTAAAGGAAGTTGCCAGTAATTTACCGGAGTTGGCACAATAGTTATTAAACTCGCTGACAAATTGCGGTGTTTCTTCTTCTCCTCCTAAATTTTTAACACTTTCGGTAAAGATAGAATCTAAACCATAACGCTGATTAATATTGGTTTGATTTTTCACCTGATACCCATAAAACCCTAAAAGTCCACTGGTTTTGTAAATGCGGGAAGTATCACGAAATTGCGTTTGAATTAGGTTTTCTAAACGCTGTTTTAGTTGGGCTGAGTACCAGGTTTCATCAATGCGGTTAAAAACATAAAAAACTCGATCACGAATACCAGCATTAGAGCCAATTTTTTCGAGTAATTCCGTTTCTTCTATGGCTAATTCTCCCGCAGAAGCAGCCTTTAAAACACAAACCACTGCCGAAGTATCAGGATGCTCTATTTTACGATAGGCTAATGCGGCATCTTTTTTGACTGGGGCATCAATACCGGGCAAATCTACCAAAACGTTACCATCTTTAAGGAGAGGATGATAACAGTAATATTCTAGACGTTTTAAGACGGCACTATTGCTACCACGACGGGCAAAACTGGCCGCTTCTGCTAAATTAGAAAAGTGAAATTGTTCCATGGAATAGGTGGCATTATGCAGCGTATGGATCCGCTCACGATTTTGAGTAAATCCTTCAATTAATAATTTTAAACCCTGAGCTTGTTTAGCTCGCTCGGATTTACCTTCTCCCCCTTCCTGTTCGATAATTTTTTGACAGTATTGGTTTAACTGACTACAGTATTCGGGGGAATTAATGTTACTGGGATTAGTTAATTGTAGATTTTGACAGACGGTATCGACTAAAGTACGAATTTCTACTTCGCTGAGAAAGGTTAAAACCACTCTTTCCTCATCAGCTTCTGCGTACTCAATATAACATTCTGTACCCGTTGCGTGTCCTTCGGCACTATACAGCAATTCTCGCTCTAAAAGTGCATTGATTAACATTGATTTCCCGGCACTAAAAGCACCAGCAAAAACGATTTCAAATTTGGGAGAAATGGCTTTTTGTAGGGCAATTTCTATCTTGCTGGTATCCTGTTGATTGCGGAGAGAGGATTCGCCTTTGAATAGTTCAATTATACTGTTAACATTACCAGCCAGATTACTGCATTGGGGTAAAAGTTCAGTCATGATAAAACCCAAATCTAGAAGAACAGTGCTATTGTTCCCCAGATTATAACAAAATTCCCTAACTAGATGTCACATCTTTGGTCAGCGATTTAAACAATCAAGGACAAAGTCATCGTCTTCAATCTAGAATCAGGATTGATTATAATCAATTTAGTGCATACCGATTTCCGAGAACCTCCTTAGGTAAAAATTCCCTCCTGAATCCTAGGGTAATGATAATTATGTGGGCAAAAATGGCAATAGATAAATTGAGATTAAAAAAAATTCGGACTATGGGACAGTTAGGATTTTTGTTAGGAACAGTTTTTCTTTTGGGTGGCTGTCATTCTCTGAATGCTATCCAAAATCGTCCCCAACCCTTGCCCCAAGATCAATATATTCAAGTCTATTTTAATTATAATCAGGCCCAGGGGTCAAATTATACCGATCCCTATCGCCAAATTAATCGCCCGGGGGATAATTTAGAACAGGTTATTATTGATAATATCAACTCGGCCAAAAGTTCGATCGATCTAGCGGTGCAAGAGTTACGTTTACCTGCCATCGCTCAAGCTTTAGTTGCTCGTCAGCAACGGGGAATTAAAGTTAGGGTTATTCTCGAAAATATTTACAATAAACCTATTAATAGTTTAGCCAAAAACCAAGAACAATTAAGTGATCGAGAACAGGAACGTTATCAAAATCTTTTTGACTTAGTTGACATAAATCGCGATGGTAAATTAACTCCAGAGGAAATCGCCCAAAGAGATGCAATTACTATCCTCAAAAAAGCTGGTATTACCCTAATTGATGATAGAAATGATCGCTCAAAAGGTAGCGGTTTAATGCACCATAAATTCATGGTTATTGATAATTACACTACTTTAATCAGTTCAGCTAACTATACCTTAAGTGATATTCATGGAGACTTTTCTAATCCCAAAACTGTCGGTAATGCCAATCACTTATTAGTGATTACTAATCCCCCACTAGCTAGAGTTTTTCAAAGAGAATTTAATCTGATGTGGGGAAGGGAAGATCGTTCTAGATTTGGGTTAGATAAACCCCACAGAAAACCGCAAACAATCCCTATCGGTAATAGTAGTCTGACGGTAAAATTTTCCCCCGATTCTACCACTTATCCCTGGGCAATTACTAGCAATGGTCTGATCGGTGAAACTTTAAATAAAGCTGAAAAATCCGTGGATTTAGCCCTGTTTGTCTTTACGGAACAGCCTCTAGCTAATATTCTCGCCCAACGACATCAAAAAGGGATAGAAATTAAGGCTTTAATTGATCCTAGTTTTGCCTTCCGATACTATAGCGAAGGATTAGATTTATTAGGAGTTGCTCTCAGTAATAAATGTCGTTATGAACCAGATAATCAGCCTTGGCAAAACCCCATTAATACCCTAGGAGTTCCCGATCTAGCCCGGGGAGATAAATTACACCATAAATTCGGTTTAATCGATGATAAAATTGTGATTACTGGTTCTCATAATTGGTCAAGAGCCGCTAACCATCAAAACGATGAAGCTTTAGTTATTATCGATAATCCCACCGTTGCCGCTCATTTTGATCGAGAATTTCAATATCTTTACCGTACCGCTAAATTAGGACTGCCGGAAACTATTAAAAATCGGATCGAACAGGATAGAAAAAACTGCCCCCAATCTGTAACAATTAAAAGCGATCGCTTAATTAATTTAAACACCGCCACGCGAGAAGAACTAGATAGTTTACCCGGTATCAGTGGCAAATTAGCTGAAAAAATTATCGCGGCCCGGCAAGAAAAACCCTTTACTTCCCTAGAAGATTTGGATCGAGTATCGGGAATCGGTCAGGGAAAAATCAACAAGCTGCAAGGCAAAGTCAGCTGGTGATGATTGCCTCGTCTGTATTTTTTGCCCCAGTCCAAAAGGGTTATTTTAACGGTTCGGGAATACTATCGGAAGGAGCTTCAAACTGTCCGGTAATAACGTATTCTAGACGCAATTTTAGCCAAGTAATAAACTGTTGATTGAGAGAAACAATCGCCACTGCTGGTTGGGGAGTTTTCTTTTTGATATCGGCAAAACCGGGAGTATCTAAAAAAGCTGGATTGGCAATTAACCAAAAATCAATTTCTTGACCTTTTTCTTGATAATTCCTGATTCTTTCCTTCAAAACTTCCTTTTCGATCGCTTCTTCTTCTAAAAACTTTTGACTGGCTACCAAATAATAATAAGTTGTCATGATCTTTCCTTTAATTTTTCAGTGTAATTGTTCGTTAGTCGGGAGATTAGCTGATAGCTGATGGCTTTTACAATTGCCCACGCATAGCCAATTTCATTTCCCTAACAGCCCGTTCTAACCCGACCAAAACCGCACGACTGATAATTGTGTGACCAATGTTCAATTCTTCCATATTGGGCAAACAGGCGACGGCATAAACATTCCAATAGGTCAAACCGTGGCCGGCATTCACCCGCAAACCGAGGGAGGAAGCATATTCACAACCTTCTTTAAGAATTGTTAATGATGCTTGACGATCGCTCTCCTGTTGTGCTTCGGCGTATTGACCAGTATGGAGTTCGATAAATTTCGCCCCCGTGTTAGCGGCCGCTTGAATTTGGGTAAAATCGGCATCAATAAACCAACTAACGGGGATATTAGCCGCTTGCAGGCGCTCTACAACCCGACAAAAACGGTCAAAATTGCCCAGCATATCGATCCCCCCTTCCGTGGTCACTTCCTCGCGCTTTTCGGGGACAAGGGTGACATAATCGGGTTTAAGATCGAGAGCAATGGCGATCATTTCCTCCGTCGGGGCCATTTCCAGATTCAGATGAGTCCGCACCGTTTGCCGGAGAATCCGCACATCGCGATCCTGGATATGACGACGATCCTCGCGCAAGTGAACGGTAATGCCATCAGCGCCGCCGATTTCGGCCAAAACTGCCGCCGCCACGGGATCTGGTTCCACGGTTCGACGCGCTTGGCGAATTGTGGCCACATGGTCGATATTGACACCCAAAGTCAGCAAAGTTGAACCTCCTTGTTTGTTAGTCCAACTTTCCATCTTATCATTGCGGTCAAAAGCGATTACATACTGGAGATATTTAAACCCATGGTCAGTTCTTCCATTTTGCTGCGCATGGTTTCCGTGGAGGCATCATAGGCGGCTTTCATGGCTTCTAGAATAGACCCAGCCACAATCTCCAGATCTTGGGAGAGGAGAGAAGGGTCGATTTCAATACCCCGGGGTTCTTGGTTGCCACTGAGATAGACTGTCACCAAGCCATTTTCACTCTGGCCAGGAATTTCCATAGTTTCCAGTTCTTCTTGCAGAACTTTGGCCCCTTGTTGCACCTGTTGCGCTTTTTGGAAAGCGTCTTGTAGTTCTTTAATCTTACCGAGACCGAATCC
Organism: Microcystis sp. M015S2; assembly: GCF_020245945.1. Classification (NCBI taxonomy): domain Bacteria; kingdom Bacillati; phylum Cyanobacteriota; class Cyanophyceae; order Chroococcales; family Microcystaceae; genus Microcystis; species Microcystis sp. M015S2. The sequence goes on along the minus strand of NZ_JADBTX010000011.1, from coordinate 38,825 downwards.
GAATCCTTGTCCTTGTGCCATGATGTTTTTTTTTGTTTAAGGGGTCACTCAAGGTTTTTATTGTACTGCTTAAGGTGAACTGGGGTCAACTTTTGGCCATTTGAGGGCAAAAAGTGATTAATGACAACGATGGCTTTCTGACTGGGTTAAGGTTTGAGGGAACTTGTTCTCTCTTCATCCGTCACGGGATGGTCAGAAAGAGAAATCCGAAAAATTATCCTAACCACTCAGTCGATTACCCCACGCCATAATACAATTGTTGCTTTGACGAGGAGAATAGCAATTTTGAACGCCAAAAAAACGGGAATTTTCTTGACAATTGCCCTAAGTTGTGTTTTAGCGGGGAAAGCGGCGATCGCTAATACTTCCCCTTTGGAGGGGACTCGATGGAAACTAAGGGGGTGGACAGCCGGGAGTTTGGTGAAAGAAACGGAAATTACTGCCGCTTTCCAGAAAAATATCCTCAGTGGTTCGGCTGGATGCAACCAGTATAATACTGGCTATCAAGTCGATAATGGCACGTTCCAGATCAACCAAGCGATCGCTACTACGAAAAAAGCTTGTCCGGAACCGCAGATGAAACAAGAAAATCAATATCTTGCCGCCTTGCAAGGAGTGGAACAATTCCAAGTGACAGCTAAAGGCGATTTACAATTATTTTATCGTACTCCCGAAGGTTTAGGAATCCTCACTTTTACCCCCGCACCGACCACCACGCGCACGGAAAAGACAATTTATATCAATTCTAGGAAACAACCCTGTAGCCAAGGCCCAACCAAAGACTGTTTACAGATTCGAGAAAAACCAGAGGAAAACTGGAGATTGTTCCCTAATAGTATCGAGGGATTTGATTATAAACCGGGATTTTTCTATCAAATTAAAGTTAGCATTGAAACCGTATCCAATCCAACTAATAATCAAAATTCAGAAACATGGAAGCTATTAGAAGTTATTAGCCAAACCCCAGAAAAAGAGACTCCGCGATCTTGGTTTGATCGACCGTTAACTAATTGGAATAAAGCCAAGGCACCTATCCCCAAATCTCCCGTTAAAACCGTGATTGATAACCAGTGTCGTGAACAGGTTCGTTCGGCAATTACTGCCAATGATCAAGCGCTTAATAAAGCGGGATGGTTACTTTACGGGGCCGTGCAAACCTATGGTAAAACTAGCATTATTTCGGCCATGAGTGGAGTGGATGGAATGTGCCGACCGATGGGTTATCAAGACTTTGTTTTTGTCGATGGTAAATTCGCTGGCACTCTTTCCCCGCGACCGATGGATTCTCGCGCTGATGGGGCATCTCAGAGAATTGTTTTACAAAATAGCGATAGAATTATTGTGGTTTTTAATCGCTATAAAGACACGGATCCTCTCTGTTGTCCTTCCCAATTAAGTCGCGTTATTTATCAAATTGAAACGGTCAGCGGAGTGCCGGTTATTGTTCCCAAAGAAGCGGAAACAGAAGCAGTAAGAAACTAATTCAGTTATCAGTAAGATAGGGGGTTAGGGGATAGGGAAGTGGGGAGAGGGGGAGATAGGGAGAAAAGGACTGGCAGCTAATAGCTTCCTTTTTTATTATATCTCCCGCAAAAGTGAGTTTTTAATCGCATTTTCCAGAAAACGATCGCTTTTCTACTGCCAGAAAATAATCTATTTCTTTCTGCTTCTCCTGACTCGGAGAATACTGACTCGGAGACTCCTCACTTAACGGAAGATTTTTGATTTTTGCAGCAGGTTTAGTGATTAGGAACTGATACTAGATAAGTAGTTATAAAATTCTAATAACTCCTCATTAGTTAGTAGTAAACGGGACTTTTTGCCATAGGTAGAAATCAGGTATTCCCGACCTTTTTCTGTGGTCCAAGCTAATCGTTTCATCTCCACATCAATTTTAGTTTTAAGCACTGAATAATCGATTTCTTCGGCAATAACAACAACTGGTTCCGGTTCTGGGGGTTCTTCTTCGGTTAAACTCGCTTCTTCTGGCAATTCTGTTAATAAGGAGTAATTATCGGTTTCCATTTCTAATAATAAAGGCTCTGGTTCTGGTAAAGGAATATCCTTAACTTCGGGTAATTCTGGTTCAATTTTAGCTGGGGGAATATCCTTAACTTCGGGTAATTCTGGTTCAATTTTAGCTGGGGGAATATCCTTAACTTCGGGTAATTCTGGTTCAATTTTAGCTGGGGGAATATCCTTAACTTGAGGTAATTCCAGTTCAATTTTAGCTTCAGGACGAGGTATTTCAGTGACTTTAGCCGTTTTGGTCGATTTTTTGGCACTAGCGAGGGGTTTAGGTAAATCGGACGGTAGAGAAATATTATTGGGGCTGACTTTTTCCACAAGCTGGAGATCGGGGGTGTTTTCAGCCTCTAAAAGCAGTAAAGCCCGTTCTCTGGCTCTATCTTCCGCTATTTCCACCGTATCTGCCGCAGCTAAACCTGTAACGACCGTTTTTCCCTCAATTTCGATGATCGCTCTCACAATATACTTGCCGTGATCGATTTGAACTAACTCGCTAATCAGGGCAACTTGGGGGTAACGTTGGCGTAACTTTTGCAACATGGTGACTTTTTCGAGTTCTTTTGTACTTATATTAGAATACTCTATCGTAATTCTGGAAAAATGTAGCAAGTTCTTGCTAAGATTAAAGGTTAGATAAAATTTTCAGTCCTAGGATTAGCCTTGCCCACAGTAACAAGATTCTACTAGGCTGAAGCTTCTGCCAGAGAGACTAGCGATCGCCGAAAAGTTTGCTGGTGTTCGCTATTGGCTTATACTAACGAAGGCTTCGATAATTCTCAGGGTAGGTTCGGGTGTTCGATGCTTGGTCAGTTTACCTTCACTGTCACCACCAGCGATCGCAATTAGCCCGATAGAGATAATCTCTCGAGTCAATGGTTTAAATCAATCCTCTCATTATATAAGTATTTAAACTTAATTGTCCACCATTCCGTCAGTGTCTTGTAAGTAAGGATTATTGTTAGATGGACTTCTCGATCGCCACACTCCTCTCTCATCTTAGTGATGATAAATTAGCTACGGGTAAAATTCTCGAAAAAAAACTAGGCTGCGAAGACAATCCCGAAAGCTGCGAAAAATTGCAAGTGATTCTCGATGCTTTGGAACGTCTGGGAATGGTTGCCAAAGAACGCGGGCGCTATCGTCGTGTGATCGAGGAAAATATCGTAGAAGCAAAGCTGCGCTGTTCCAGTAAAGAATTTTGCTTTGCTATCCAAGATAGCGAAGATGCTGATGACATCTACGTCTCGAAAAATCATTTAAGTAACGCTTGGAATGGCGATCGAGTTTTAGTCAAAATCATCCGCGAGGGAACCCGTCGTCGTTCCCCGGAAGGAGAGGTGAGATTAATTCTCGAACGAGCTAATCCTTCGCTTCTAGCGCAAGTAAAACAGGAAAATGAGCAGTTCGTGGCGGTTCCCCTCGATGATCGCCTGAAATTTACCCTTAATCTCCTCGAAAATGGTCAAAATCTCCTAGAAAACATCGATCACCTCGTTCATGTTTCCGTCCTCCGTTATCCCCTAGGGGAAATGCCTCCCATCGGTAAAGTTACTCGCGTTCTCGGTTCCACGGCTGAGGCCGCTGCCGACACAGATATCGTCTCCTGTAAACACGATCTACCCCATAATTTTCCGCCAGAAGCCCTCGAAATTGCCGATAATTTAGCGGATTTCTTCGATAGTGGCGAAAAAGAACAACTGCGAGATTTAACCCCACTCTTCACCTTTACCATCGAAGATGACACCCCCCTAGATTATCCCCCAATCATTGAAAATGCCTTTTCTTTAGAGAAAATCAACCAAAATCGCTGGCGAGTCGCCATTCATATTAGCGATGTCACCCGTTACATTGAACGGGGCGGATTATTGGATAAAGTTGCCAAAAAACGGGGAACTGCCGTCTATTTAGGCGAAAAAGTGCTGCCATTAGTCCCGGCTGCCCTTGCCAGTCGTTGTTCCCTGTCACCGCAAGAACAGCGCCCCGCTATTTCTATCCTCGTCACCCTCGATGACAAGGGGGAGCTAGTGGAGTACGAAATCACTCGCAGCCTCATCCAAGTGGATCAACATTTTACCTATCAACAGGTGCGCGATCTGCTCAGTGAAGAAGATAGCGTCGCTGCCCCCACCGATACGGTTGAAACCCTGAAAGATTTATTTTTTAGCGTTTGCCCCACCCTAAAATCCCAACGTCTGCAGCGGGGTAGTTTTGATATTCAATTAGACAAAATCTCTCCCTACAAAGACGAGGGACGGGGGGGGACTGTTCTCGCTTCTAATAATTTACCGGCCCGTTCTTTACTGACAGAAGTGGCAATTTTAGCTGGCAAAGTTGTCGCCGAACATTTACAGGCCTTAAAATTGCCCTGTATCTACTGCGGACAATCGGAACCGGATTGGGATGAATTGGAGGATTTACTCAAATTAGCCAATAATTTAGGGGCAGAATTAAATTTAACTGCCGAGGAGGAGATTAAACCCAATGACTATCAAAATCTCACCCGCACTTTTTCCGCTTCCACATCGGTGAAAGTCCTCAATTATCTCCTGCAAGAAACTCTCAAATTAGTTAGATATAGCAGCCATCCTTTACCCCATTTTGGTTTGGCCTATCCTGGCAATTATACCCACTGTCTCTCACCCCTGCAAAGATATGCCGATCTTTGGGTACAACGGGTGTTAAAAATCCTATTAACAGAGGGGAAAGATCGCCGCAGCAAAATTGTCAAAGTCGGGGTTAATTTGGGCAGTAATAGCTGTCATGGACAGATTAATTGGAATATTCTCCCAAGTCAAATTCAGGAGGAGTTAGAAGAAGAAAGCCATCTAATTGTTTCCCATCTCAATGATCGCTCAAAAATTGCTGAAGATGCCGAAAAAGACCTAGAAGGATTGAAAAAAGCCGAGAAAATGAAAGAAAGAATGGGTCAAGTTTTTCGCGGCTTAATTACTGGTGTACAATCCTATGGTTTCTTCGTGGAAATTTCCGATTTATTAGTGGAAGGATTGGTTCATGTTTCTTCTCTCAAGGATGATTGGTACGAATATCGCGCTCGTCATAGCTGTTTGGTAGGACGGAAAAATCGCGTTGCCTATCGTCTCGGTGATGAGGTAGAAGTGGAGGTAAAAGATGTAGACTATTATCGTCAGCAAATCGATCTAGTTACGGTTAGCGGTGGCAGTTCAGCAAGTTATGACGACTTAGAAGAAGATTAATTATGAATCAACCAACCACCGAAAAAATCGGAAAAACCCGCTTTATTCTGCCCTTTTTATGCGGTATTTTTCTCTTTTTAACCGGCTGTGTCCGTTACGATGTGGGCATTAATTTTCCCCACCAACACCACGGGGAAATTATTCAACATATCACCCTCGGACAACGCTTAACCAGTCTCAGTCAAACCGAAGCCACTAAATGGTTAAATAGTATCGAACAGAGGGCAAAATTACTTAAGGGGAAAACCGCTCCTATTTCCGAACGAGAAATAATGGTGACTATTCCCTTTAGTAATAGTCAGGAATTAGAGGAAAAATTCAATCAATTTTTTGACCCTAGTTCTTCCTTTAAAATCAAAAATTCCGCCGATACCGATGATATAAAGTTACTGCAACTAGACTCAAAACTGGCAGTTACAGAACGAGATTGGTTCTTTTTGACTCAGAAAAACTTAAAATTAACCGTTGATTTGCGGGCTTTAGGTGTACTTTCTGAACAGGGAAATATTATCGTTAGTCCCGGTTCCTTAGTCGATATCGACTTCGCTTTAAAGACTCCCTTCGCTGGTCAAAATATTGAAGATGACTCAGGATTAAATCCCCCGGTAGAAAAAGTTGATAATCAGTTAATTTGGCATTTAAAACCGGGAGAAATTAACACCATTGCGGCATCTTTTTGGGTTCCTAACTATTTAGGTATCGGCACAATAGTTATTATTTTAATAACAGGTTTTGCCTATTACTTGAAATATAAACGCTTGCCCGGTGTATCCCCATCGACTTAAATTGAGAGGGCAACTAAGTAGTTAGGTGTTAAAAACTGTCAGACACCCCCCTTATTAAGGGTAGGGTTGATTCATGAATCAACCCTACCTTGAATCAACCTTACCTTGAATCAACCCTAGGATTAAGGGGGGATCGGCACCCCCCTTATCAAGGGGGGATTAAGGGGGGATCCATCTTCAATTTAATTATAAACAGCTACTTATTGCCCAAAATTTAATGATCAATGAGGGGAAAATTAGCCAACTCTAAAACTGATCTAAAAATTGGCCAACAATAGGGAAAATCTTGGCTAGGATCAAATCATAGTCACAATTGAGACTAGACGGGTTTTCCTTTTTTACTTTATTACTGGCAATTACAGTTATGGTTAGCAATATTCCCTTTTCTATCCCCGAACATAGCCTCGATCGAGATTGTACCACCCTCTCCCGTCACGTCCTGCAACAACTACAAAGTTTTTCCCCCGACGCGCAGGATTTAAGCGCAATTATGAGTCGAATTGCCCTAGCGGGAAAATTAATTGCCCGTCGTCTCAGTAAAGCGGGATTAATGGCGGATGTGCTAGGTTTTACTGGAGAAACCAACGTCCAAGGGGAATCGGTCAAGAAAATGGACGTTTTTGCCAATGAGGTATTTATCTCGGTTTTTAAGCAAAGTGGCTTAGTTTGCCGTCTTGCTTCCGAGGAAATGGATAAACCCTATTATATCCCGGAAAACTGTCCCATCGGTCGCTATACCCTACTCTACGACCCGATCGATGGTTCTTCTAATGTGGATATTAACCTAAATGTGGGTTCGATTTTTGCCATCCGTCAACAGGAAGGCAATGATTTAGACGGAGAGGCGCGGGATTTACTGCAAAATGGTCGTCAACAAATCGCCGCCGGTTATATTCTCTACGGACCTTCAACTATTTTAGTTTACTCGATCGGTCGCGGTGTTCATGCCTTTGTTCTTGACCCCAGTTTAGGGGAATTTATCCTTGCCCAAGAGAATATTATTATCCCCGACCATGGCCCGATTTATAGTACCAATGAGGGCAATTTTTGGCAGTGGGATGAGGCAATTCGCGACTATACCCGTTATGTCCACCGCCATGATGGTTACACGGCCCGTTACAGTGGGGCGTTAGTGGGAGATATCCATCGAATTTTAATGCAGGGCGGTGTTTTTCTCTATCCTGGTACTGTTAAAAATCCCCAGGGAAAATTGCGCTTAATTTATGAAACTGCACCCCTTGCTTTTTTAATTGAACAGGCAGGAGGTAAAGCTAGTGATGGGGTGACAAATCTTTTAGATATCGTTCCCGATAAATTACACTACCGCACACCTTTAGTGATCGGTAGTGTCGAAGATGTTAAATTGGTGGAGTCTTTTATCGCTGATCGACGTCATCGCGATCGAGTTTAACTTATAGTTTTATTTAGAGATATTGACATGGATTTACAAGCTCTGAAGTGGACTAAAAATGTAAGGCGAAACGATGGTACATGGGCATATCGGGAATATAAGGTTTCTGATTCCTTCCAACTGGCATGGAAAGACGATGAAGTCAATGCCAATAAACCCGAAAAAGGTAGTTTGATACTACTCAGGCAGCAAGGGTATGTTACCCATTTAGTAAAAGTTCTCGACTGCAAAGCCAAACGTGAAATTGGCAAGGATGATTATGACATCTATCGAATTGTTAAGGTGCTTTGGGCTATTGATTTTGATAATCCACCTGTATCAGCAAAAGCAGATGCGATGTTTGATTATCGAGTCAGGTATCAGGGTGGGAATGTGATGGAATTGGAGAAGTTACCAACTTTCAGACAGCGTTGGGATGACGATGGCGGTTTGGGGGGATTCCAAACTTACATTCAGAATTTATTGGGGCTGTCAAGCAATAACTAAGAGCCTTGTTAAGCTTGTGTTATAGTATTGAGCAGATATAGGGTAACTGCTATGACTGCTATAGTTCAGGAACTTTTAGATACCTTTGACCGCTTGACAGACTCAGAGCGCTCAGATTTGCTATTAGAGATTCTGAAGCGGACAATTCACCTGGATTTTCCGCCCTTATCTGATGAAGATCTAGTCCTCAATGCCGAGGGAATTTTTCTAGAATTAGACGATAGTTATAGAAAAAATCAGAGCAGCTCAAACTCCACCTCAAGCGGAGAATATTTATTCTCTTGAATATCAACCAATAACAAGAGAATTTCAAGCTAAGTATGGTGAATTTTTGTCTGCTGATAGCTTAAAAAATGGCATATTATGATAATTATTTACAGGGTTTTATCGAGTTAATTCGAGTGAAGAAAATAATGTTAGATGCTTCGTTAAAATCAACAGATAAATCCGCTCAATATAATCGTATTTGCTTCGGTCTTACCATACTCTCAGAGATAATAATAGAAAAATATATTGGCTATTTTCCCCACAACTACCTAGAATCTTTTAAGATGATCGCCAAGGCTTTTTTAGATGATCCTAGCTTGCAACCAGAGAAAACAAGTCAGTTTAAGCAAGTTTTAATCTCTTTAAAGAATACGGCTAGAGCAATCCTCTGGCAAATACAAGAATACGAAAATCAAGAAACTAAACCTCTCAATTGGACAGACTTTTATACCTCGAATAAATCCGATACTGATCAAGTGCAGAAACAAAAAAATCAGCCAGCGATAGCATGGGCAAAATCTCGCTTGGAACAGTTAGAAAATCTGAGAAAAGTTAAGGGATGGGATTAAAAGAGTGATTGTAATTCTGGACTCTAACATTTTAAGCTTATTAGTAACCCCGATCGCTGAAGACTGGCCAGAAGATCAAAAGTTATTTACAGAAGTTTATCAATGTACCGAATGGTTTTATCGTCTGCTGGCAAGAGGAGCTTGTCTGACTTCATCTGATCTATGTGATTATGAGGTTAGACGAGAAGTAAAAGCGTGCAAGAATTAGATAAGTTAAGGAATGTAATTGAGTTTCAGAAAGTCAGTTTTATTTTACTACAAAAAGCCGCTTATCTTTGGGCTGAAAAGTTAAAGAAAATATTGATATAGATTGTATCCTATCGTTTCAATGGTCTCTACTCAAAGAAAAATATCCCAGTCGTCGGGTTATTATGCCCAGCAAAAATATCAAAGATTTCCAAAACATTACTGATTGCGCTCTCTGGCAAGATATACATTATTAAAGCGAAACCGCTTGTTTTTATTTTTTTCAATAATAATTATAGATCCAAAACAATCTATTTGCCGCCCGAAAATTCCCCCCATAATCTTGAGAATTTTTTGATCAATTGGGACTCGATCGAGGATAATTAGAAAAAGTATTTTGACTCATAACCAAATCTAATCAAGAAGCCCAGTGACGATCCCCCCGCTAGAGTTGTTTGTATTCGCCACCGTTTTGTGCGGATTTTTAGGAACATTCCTGAAAAAAAACTTAATCATGAAGATTATCGCCATGGATGTCATGAGTACCGGCGTTATCGCCTACTATGTGGTGATTTCTTCCCGTGACGGTTTATTTACTCCCATCCTCAGTACAGTTAAACAGCAAAATTACGCCGATCCTGTACCCCAAGCAGTGATTTTAACAGCGATCGTCATCGGTTTTTCCATTCAGGCGTTAATGCTGGTGGGAGTAATGAAATTAGCCAAAGATAACCCCACCCTCGACAGCAGTGAGATAGAAAAAAATAACACACCATGAATACTTTAACGATCGCTTGGATAAGTTTACCCTTTTTGATCGGCTTTATCATCTATTTATTGCCGCGATTAGACAAATATCTGGCTCTCGCCGCCACTATTATCTCTCTCGCCTATTCTCTCCTTCTATTTAGCCAATCCTCTCCCATAACCCTTAACCTACTAGATAATTATGGCGTGAAACTGGTAGCCGATCAGTTAAGTGCCTATTTTATCCTCACCAATGCCCTGGTGACGATGGCAGTTATTTTTTATAACTGGGAAAGTAGCAAAACCGCCTTTTTTTACGCTCAAGCTATCATTCTCCACGGGAGTATTAACTCTGTCTTCGTCTGTGAGGATTTTATTAGCGTTTACGTTGCCCTAGAAGTAATTAGTATTGCCGCTTTTCTGATGATTGCCTATCCTCGCAGCGATCGCTCTCTCTGGGTTGCCCTGCGTTATCTGTTTATCAGCAATGTGGCGATGTTATTTTACCTTATTGGCGCAGTTTTAGTCTATAAAGCCAATAATTCCTTTGCTTTTGCTGGTTTAAAGGACGCACCTCCCGAAGCCTTGGCTTTAATCTTCATGGGATTATTAGTCAAAGGGGGAATCTTTGTCTCGGGATTATGGCTACCGATGACACACTCGGAATCGGAAACCTCCGTCTCGGCGCTGATGTCAGGGGTGGTGGTAAAAGCTGGCATTTTTCCCCTCCTGCGCTGTGCTTTAATCCTAGACGATTTGGATGTCCTAATTCGGCTTTTCGGGGTGCTAACGGCGATTTTTGGCGTGTCATACGCAGTGTTTGAAAAGGATAGCAAGCGGATGTTAGCCTTCCATACTATTTCCCAGTTAGGTTTTATTTTAGCTGCCCCGGTAGTCAGTGGTTTTTATACCCTTACCCACGGTTTAGTTAAATCTTGCCTATTTCTGTTAGCGGGAGTTTTACCCAGTCGCAATTTTAAAGAATTACAGCAACAATCGCTCCCTAATTCTCTCTGGATTGCCCTAGTGGTTGCTAGTTTTTCTATCTCCGGATTCCCCCTATTATCTGGTTTTGGTGCGAAAGCGTTAACGATGAAAAATTTAGTCCCTTGGCAAGAAATTATGATCAATCTTGTGGCGGTGGGGACGGCGATTTCCTTTGCTAAATTTATCTTTTTACCCCACGCCGGTGGCGAAAGCAAACAGAAGCTAACTATCGGTTTCTGGATAGCAATAATTCTGCTCCTTGCCGCCCTATTTTTATCCAATGCCGTCTATGTTGAAGCTTATAATCTACCCAATATTATCAAAGCTTTAGCCGTCATCGGTGCCGGGTGGTGGTTATATCTGGGAGTTTTCAAAAAGTTATCCCTAAAATTATCGCGAGCCTGGGAACAATTTGATAATCTCGTCGGGATGATGAGTATAATGTTAGTTCTATTGTTTTGGATGGTCTTAGCATGATCGGACATATAATTCTGCGTTTAACTATGTGGTTTTTACTCACCGCTAATTTTACCCCCGCTAATATTATGATCGGGGTGGCTATTGCTTTTCTTTTGCCCCGTAATTTCGCCTCTAGCGAAACTTTAGGCGATTGGTTAAAGGTAATAATTAAAGTCTTTCTGGCTATTCCCCAAGCTTATAAAGAAGCTTTTGAAATTATCTTTCGTCCCCACAAGGAAGAAGAAATTATTTTAGAGAGAATTTCGGGTAAACGTTCACCTAGATTAGCTTTTTGGGATATATTTCTCATTACTTTTACCCCGAAAACTATCGTCACCGAATACAAGGAAAATGAAGGTTATGAAGTTCATCTAATTAAACGGAGTCCCCAGGGATGAATATTGTTCTCATTGCCATGATTGTCGCCCTATTAATTCCCCTTTATGAAGTGGCAAAAAATGATGACATCTGGCAAAAAATGGCTGCCTTTGCCAGTGCTTCCAGTAAATCATCGATTATTATTCTAGTGGTTTCAGTTCTGCGGGATGATTGGATGATTGGAGTGGTAGCAGTGATTATTCTCAGTGTCGGTAATGCTGGCTTTATGTTATTAGCACAAATTCTTAAACGATTGAACGAATCATGATTGACATTTTAAGTTATATCTGCATCACTATCGGAGTTTTTTTCTGGTTTTGGGGAACGGCGCATCTTTTAGACAAGCGCTCGGTATTATATAAATTACACGGTCTATCTGTGGCTGATACATTAGGTTCCATGGCGATTATTTTCGGGCTACTTTTGAAAGTTCCCCAAAATTGGCCTTTATTATTATTGGCAATAATTTCCCTAGCAATTTGGAACACCATGTTAGGCTACGTTTTAGCTTATACTTCTAGCGATCGAGAGTAGAATTAAAGATGAATGAAAGTTATCTCTATGTTATTGTTGCCCTCTTGCCTTTAACTGCGGCGATGGTGATGTTACAATCTAATCCCTACCAAGCTCTAGTAATTCGCGGGGTTTTAGGGGCAATAGCAGCCTTAGTTTATGCTTTATTAGGGGCAGCAGATGTATCTTTAACCGAAGCTTTGATGGGAACCATGTTAGCTGTAACTCTCTACGCGGTGGCGATTCGTTCCTCTTTGGTTATGCGTTTAGGAGTAATTGCTGAGGAAACCGTATCGGTTTTAGAACAGTTAAAAACTCAACTACAAACGGTTTTAAGTAAGCGTTTTATGCGTTTAGAATTAGTTGCCTACAGTGACAGGCAAGCTTTGCAACAGGCACTTATTGATAAAGATGTTCATGCCGTCTGTATCCGTCAAGATAATCCAGAAAACATCCCCTACGAAACCACAATTAGATTACCCTATCTCTACGATATTTTTAAAAATGAATTAACGGCAGCAAACACGATTTTAACCTGTATTGAAACCCCAAAATTAGAGGAGAAACACTAATGAAATGGATTTACACTCTAGCCGCCATTGCCTTCGCTGTCAAAATGGTAATTATTCCGAATACTGCTTCCCCTGTATTATCCTTAGAAATTGTTGAATCCCTGGTGCGCGACGGCGGTGTTCCTAATGCGGTTTCGGTGGTTATTTTTCGTAATCGTCTCTACGATACCATCTATGAAGTGGTTGTTTTTACCATTGCCATTATGGGGGCAAATTTTCTTTTAGCCACCGAAAAACCCGCCAGTAAAATCCATCAATTTACCGACCAACCTTCAATTATTTTAGCCCGTTTAGGGTCAACAATTGCCGCTTTAGTGGGCATTGAATTAGCTATCCGCGGACATTTAAGTCCGGGGGGAGGTTTTGCCGCCGGAGTCGCCGGAGGTACGGCAATTGGTTTAATAGCAATTACCTCGTCTCCCGAATGGATGCAAGCAATTTATCGCCGTTGGCAAGCGGCAACATGGGAGAAAATTTCCGTCTTAGTTTTTATTGTTTTAGCCGCCATTACTCTCTCAGGATTTGAGTTACCCCACGGGGAATTAGGAGCGCTATTTAGTGGCGGCATTTTACCAATACTAAACATTTTAGTTGCCGTTAAAGTAGCTTTAGGTTCCTGGGCAGTAATCCTCGTTTTTATCCGCTATCGCGGTTTATTGTGAGAGGTTAATATCTATATTTATAGCTTTAGGTCAAAACTGGGGATTAACCGATGAGCATAACATGACTTGATGGTTGAAAAAATGCTATAGTAATTTTGTTGCCCTCCTCAAGAATCAATAGGCATCTAATGATTCTGCTAAAAGAACTCCCGAGGTAAAAATTATGGTTAACGTTATTCGCGGTTCTTCAGCTAAACCTGTATCTTCTCAAAGATTAGCTAAATATTTTGAGGAAAGAACAGATATAGAGGGAACATTGTATATCGGCTATCCTATTATTGGAACTCCCCAAGGAGGATATCAAATTGATGCTCTATTAGTCTCTCGTCAGCAAGGGATTATTATTTTTAATATTGATGAGGGAAAAAATTATGATTTGGATATTGAAGGCACTCAAGATGAGAGCATAACCAAGTTAGAAGCAAAACTGCTGTCTTATAAAGAGCTTGTTCAAAAAAGAAAGCTAATAGTTAACATTTCTGTAGCCACCTATGCACCGATTTGGAATAATTATCCAGAAGCAATTAACCCAGAGGAATATCCTGTTCTTATTAAAGATAAAGATATTGATGATTTTATCAAGAAATGTCAAGGCAATGATTCTGAATATTTCGAGAAAGTCAACTCAGTTATACAAGCTGTTACAACCATTAGAAAAAAAGACGCTCGCAGTTATGTTGTTAAACCAGATTCTAGGGGAGCAAAGTTAAAAAAATTAGAAGATTCTATCGCTAATCTTGATGAAACTCAAAATAAGGCTGTTTTAGAAACCACTAAAGGTGTACAAAGAATCAGAGGTTTAGCAGGTTCGGGAAAAACAATTGTCTTAGCGCTGAAAGTAGCTTATCTTCATGCAACTCATCCCGATTGGAATATTGCTGTTACCTTCTATACACGCTCGTTAAAGGATCAATACAAAGATTTAATTACTCGGTTTAGTTATGAGCATAAAAATTCCGAACCAGACTGGGAAAAAGTAAAAATTATTCATGCGTGGGGAAGTCCTAAGATAGAAGGAATTTATTATGAGCTATGTAAACGACATAATATTGAATATTTAGATTTTAGTCAAGCAGACAACCTAACATATTCGCATGAAGAACCTTTTGACTTTGCCTGTCAAAAAGCCTTGCGAGAGATTAAAAATTTTCATCAATATTATGATGTTATTTTAATTGATGAAGCTCAAGATTTTCCTCAAGACTTCTTAAGACTCTGCTATGAAATCTTGAAAGATGATAAACGTTTAGTTTATGCCTATGATGAGTTGCAAAGCTTAAATAGTAAAGTCATGGATTCTCCCGAAGTTATTTTTGGAAATGATAACCATGGTAATCCTAGAGTTAAATTGGAGAATTTACCCAGCGAACCCCAACAAGATGTAGTTTTAAATACTTGTTACAGAAATTCTCGTCCTATTCTTTCCTCTGCTCATGCTCTAGGTTTTGGAGTTTATTATCCAAAGGGAATAATTCAAATGTTTGATAATCCTCAATTATGGCAAGATATTGGTTATGAGGTTGAAGAAGGAGAATTAAAATCAGGAGAATTTGTTAAACTGATTAGAACCTCGAAAACCAGTCCTAAATTCCTTGAAGACCATTCTTCTATCGATGATATTATCAACTTTAAATCTTTCGATAACAATCAGGAGCAACTTGAATGGCTAGTGGAACAAATTGAAAAGAATCTCAACGAAGATGAATTAAGATGCCAAGATATTATGGTTATCCATCCAATACCTAAAAATGCTCGCAACGTTTTTGGAAAAGCTAGAGAAATGTTATTTACAAAAAATATTAATTCTCATTTAGCAGGCAGCACATCTTCTCCCGATGAGTTTTTTCAAGAAAACTCGATTGCTTTTACACAGATTTATCGTGCAAAAGGCAATGAAGCGGCAATGGTTTATTTCATTAACGCTCAAGAAGGTTTCTCTGGTTCACCATCAGAAATTGCTAGTAAACGCAATATTTTATTTACAGCGATGACTAGAAGTAAAGCTTGGTTAAGAGTTATTGGTTATGGAGCAAATATGCAAGCTTTAGAGACGGAATTTCAGGAAATTAAATCGAGAAATTTTGCTCTTGAGTTTACCTATCCAACCCCAGAAGAACTTCAACAAATGAAGAAGGTTTATCGAGATACTCTTAATACCAAGAGATATAAAAATGACAGGGAAAAGCAAGAATTAATTGCCAAGTTAAAAAGTATAGAATTTTCATCAGATGAAAAAAACGAAATTATCAAAATATTCCAAGAATAGTTAAGAAATGCTTAATGTTCAGAATATCTTTAAAGATGTTAAAAATTTAACGGCTAAATTGATAGAAGTAGGATTATCAAGTCAGCAGAATTTTCCGACTTTGAATAAATTGAGTCAAAATATTTCTGAGATTAGCTATGCCAATAGTTCCGACTTATCCATTGCCCTAAAAAATGTTGCCTATCAAGATATTTATGATGAGCTTGATCGCGGTAAGAATTATAATATTAAAATGATTGATGGAGCCTTGATTCAATTACTTTATCGCTTCCAAGGATCGCAGTTATTATCCCATAGACTAGCTTTCTTCTCATCCCCTTATTTAGAATCTTTTCAAAATGAGCCAGAACTATATGAAGAAGACGAGATATTTGCCGATATTATCGCCAAAAATATTGTAGCTGTACCGATTAGATTTGATTACGATCCTGATAATTTTCAAGAGATTCATCACCCCAGATGTCATCTCACCCTAGGACAATTCAAAAACTGCCGAATTCCAGTGTCCTCCCCTTTAACACCCAGTGTATTTATTGCTTTTATCCTTCGTAACTTTTACAATACAGCCTATCATCTATATTCCGAGCAGATCAATTTTAACGATCAGCGATTTCCAGAAACCATAACCGAACCGGAAAAAAATATACTACATTTTGCTATTAAATCTCCCTCTCTATAGGGTTGGCTGAATAATGGGAAAACCCTTTTAAAATAAGGCTTTTGACCTGTTAAAATCCGATGTTAGTGCAAGAAAATAGGATTGGGACATTCAAAAACCTTGCATTATCCTTCTTGTAGTACACAAGCTTGTACAAAAACAAGGGCAACAAAGCCTGAAACGACCGGCTACTGACTCCTGACTCCTAACCCCACCAATACACTTTTTCAGCAAACCCTAATTAATTTTTGAGAGTGCAAAAATGAGAAAAATAGACATAAAATTGCATAAAATCCCTAAATAGAGCATTTAATTGATTAATACTCATTCTTAATTCTCCTGACTCCTGACTACTGGCTCGGAGACTCCTCACCTAACGGAAGATTTTTGATTTTTGCAAGAGGTCTGTTTTACCTCAATATTATATCATCTATAGCGTTTCCTGTTCGCACGAGGTACATTATTAATGTTGAAAAGCTTAATCAGCAAAGGTTTAACTGTGCCACACAGGTGTGAGAACCGCTATAGAATGAAATAGCGCCGGGTGTTAGGAGGAATTGGCCCTATTTCCTAACACCCTAACAACTTAGATAATTAACCCCTTTGTCGAGTATTAATCACCTCACCGGCTGCATTAACTAACTCTAGCTGTAGCGGCATTTGTCCCATAGCGTGAGTGGAACAACTTAAACAGGGATCATAGCAACGAATACCCGCTTCCACCCGGTTTAACATCGCTTCGGGAATTTCGCCACCATGGATATAATGTTGGGCGATTTGTTTCACCGTTTGATTCATGGCCAAATTATTATTACCCGTGGCAATAATTAAATTCACCGTTTCAATTAAACCATTTTCATCCACTTTATAATCATGGAATAAAGTACCCCGGGGCGCTTCACTAACTCCCACCCCTTGCAGATTATTAATTCCCGCTTCGGCCCGGCAGCGTTGAGAAACTATATCGGGATCGTCGATTAAAAGTTCGATACGCTCTAAACAGCCTAAAATCTCCACTAAACGGGCATAATGATAGTAAAAAGAAGACGTCGCTACACCACCGACCCGATGGCGATATTCGCGTAACTCGATATCCGCTCCCTCCGTGCCAAAATGGGAACAAACATTTAACCGTGCCAACGGACCAACCCGATAGATACCGTTGGGATAACCGAGGGGTTTATAGTAGGGAAACTTTAAATAAGACCATTTTTCCACTGATTCGCCGATATAATCGCGATAATTGTCTTCGCTGAGGTTATCGGCCACAATATTGCCTTGACTATCGGTAAAACGAATATGACCGCCGTAGTGTTCCCACTCGTCCCGTTTACCGACCAATCCCATAAACAGGGAAGGGAAATTACCAAAAGCGGCGATTTCTGTGGTTAAATTGTCTAGAAGTCCTTTAAATAGGTTTAAGGCCGTGTAAAGAGTCGCTTTAGACTCCGGCAGTCGTTCTTTAATCCATTGTCGCCCTTCTTCGCTCAGGGGAGAACGCACACCTCCCGGGACAGACCAAGCGGGGTGAATTTTTTTTGCTCCCAAAAGTTCAATAACTTTCTGTCCAAATTGACGTAAACGGATGCCCGCTCGCGCTAGGTCGGGATCGGCGGCGATTAAACCGAAAATATTCCGTTTAGCGGCGTCACTTTCCCAACCAAGCAGAAAATCGGGACTGCTAAGATGGAAAAAGCTTAAAGCATGGGATTGGGTTAACTGTCCCAAATTCATCAAGCGCCGCAGTTTTTCCCCCGCGGGGGGGATTTGCACCGCTAGAATTTTATCACCAGTTTTGGCGGCACAAAGTAGGTGACTAACGGGGCAAATGCCGCAAATTCGGGCAGTAATTCCCGCCATCTCCCACATCGGCCGTCCCTCGCAGAATTTCTCGAAACCGCGATACTCGACCACATGAAAACGCACGTCATCCACTTCCCCCCCATCGTCAAGGAAAATCGAGATCTTGGCATGGCCTTCGATCCGGGTGACGGGATCGATAACGACGGTTTTAGTCATAGTAAGTCCTCATTGTTCAGGAGTTCCACAGAACGGTATTGTGGAGAGTGCGATCGAGCTTGGTTTCAACGATAATTTATCCCGATCTCCGCCCTGCTGTCTCTATGATAGTTATTACCCCCCTAGCAATCCTAATTTTTATAACAATTTTTCCCGATTCTCAATCGCGGCTAATTTGGCATTTTGTAGCAAATACTACAGAAAATAGTTCGGAAATCCGCAATGATTACATCTCCCTTTGCTGGTGTTGATCGGTCATTATATATATAGAAGTCGGTTCTCGGCTGTCAGTTTTCAGCTTGGTTCTGCTTTGCTCTCAAAGCTGAGGGCGAAAGGGTCGGAAGTCAGCCAAATTGTTTGTGACTAATCGGGAAAATAACCTTTTTGTCTTGTAATCTTACCTAACAATACAAGCGGCACTGTCGAGGATTCAGGAAAAAGCGACCCAAAAACAAGCGATTTCAGTTGATAGCCCTTTGGTATAATACTTCTGTTCTGGGTGTTGAAAAAAGAGGATAAACTTAACATCATACCAAAGAATGAATTAACTTTGAACCTTTAGGGGATTGCCCGCGTCTAAAAGCGCAGGATACAATCAAAGAAATTCCGATCAAACTCATACCGACTTCAGATAAGCCAGACTCACCCGCGAGTCGGAATAGTAACAGACTTTTTCTGTGTCAAGGAGTCACCACCAAACCAATGCCCACCGCAAAAACCAACCAAACTCAATCACAGCCCACCCTCAATGCCGATATGGTGCGTACCTATCTGCACGAAATTGGGCGAGTTCCTCTCCTAACTCACGAACAAGAAATTATTTACGGCAAACAAGTCCAACGGATGATGAGCCTGTTAGAAGCGAAAGAAGCACTATCGAAGCAATTAGGACGGGAACCAGATCGCTTGGAGTGGGCGGATTCGGTGAATTTAAGCGAAAATGAACTGGATCGCGCCTTGAAAACCGGCGATCGAGCTAAACGGAAAATGATTGAAGCTAACCTCCGCTTGGTAGTTGCGATCGCCAAAAAATATCAAAAGCGGAACATGGAATTCCTAGATCTAATTCAAGAGGGTAGTCTGGGATTAGAAAGAGGTGTAGAGAAATTTGATCCCACCAAAGGTTATAAATTTTCTACCTATGCCTACTGGTGGATTCGACAAGCGATTACCCGCGCGATCGCTCAACAGGCCCGCACCATTCGTTTACCCATCCATATCACCGAAAAACTGAATAAAATCAAAAGAACCCAGCGCGAACTCGCCCAAAAACTGGGGAGAAGTGCCACTCCTGCCGAGATTGCCCTGGAATTAGAGCTAGAACCCGCTCAAATCCGCGAATATCTCAGTATGGCTCGTCAACCCATCTCCCTTGATGTGCGCGTCGGCGATAACCAAGATACGGAATTGTCGGAATTATTAGAAGATAGCGGAGTTTCTCCCGATACCTTCATCACCCAAGAGTTATTACGGCAAGACTTAGCCAATCTCCTGGCCGAATTAACTCCCCAACAACGGGAAGTGATTACTCTCCGTTTCGGTTTAACCGATGGCAAAGAGTTATCCCTAGCCAAAATCGGCCAGAGAATGAATATCAGCCGGGAACGAGTGCGACAATTAGAACACCAGGCCCTGGCCCATTTACGCCGTCGCCGGGCCAACGTCAAGGAATATATTGTCGCTAGTTAGTAAGATTAGCAAATAACCAAGAAGGAGAGTTCAAGCTCTCTTTTTTTTGGGTTTAATTAATATAGAATCCCGATTAGTTTTCACCTGTGGCAGTTCCGTCATGACTAGATCAACAGAAACAGCGACCCCAACACTATACGAAGAAGATTTTTATCTCTGGCTAAAAACTACGGCAGAACAATTAAAAAAAGGCCAGTTTGCCGAGGTGGATTTAGACAATTTAATTGAGGAGATTGAATCGATGGGGAGAAGTGAAAGACACGCGCTCAAAAGTCTTTTAACTCGTCTCCTAGAACATTTACTCAAATTAACTTACTGGCAATCGGAAAGAGACCGGAATGGCAATCATTGGAATGGAGAAATCAATAATTTTCGGGCAGAAATTCAAGATTTACTGGAGGATAGCCCTAGTTTAAAGCCCTATCTTCGGGAGATTTTTGAGCCATCCTACCATACAGCTTTAGAGGCCGTCCGGAAAAAAATGGGTTTATCCCCCGGCGGTTTACCTAGTCAGATAATTTTTAATCTCGAACAGGTTTTAGATAATCAATGGCTGCCAATCGATTGGGAATAAACTATTGACTATCTAAATTACTCCTTGATCGCTAAACAGTCATCAGTGAACTGAAAACTCAAATCTGAAAACTCAAATCTGATCACTGATCACTGATCTGGTTTTACTCAAGCAATTTCTTCAGTAGGGCATCCACTTCCTTCAGGCCGGATTGATTATTTTTCAGCACATAAACCGCTCGCGCTTGCTTAAAAGCTTCCTCCGCCTCTCTTTTTCGTCCTCGGCCCGCGTAGGCCCGACCGAGATTAAGATAGACATCGGCGTTATTGGGGGCGATTTTGGCCAAATCTTGATAGGCGATAATTGCCGCAAGATAATCTTTTCTGGCCAGATGGATGCGACCGATTCCCGCTTGTGCTTCCAAAGATTGGGGTTGCAGGAAAACAGCCCGCCGATAAAAGGGGAGAGCCTCGTCAAAACGCTCTTGTTTTTCGAGTAAAATCCCTATTTTTAGCTGAATTAAAAAATTTCCTGCATTTTGTCGCTCTATTTCTTTTAAAATTTGGGTTCCACCATTTAAATCGCCCTGTTTAAGCAAAAGGCTGGCCAGTTGCAATCTTAATTCACTATTGTTAGGGAATCTTTGCAAGGATTTTTGGAGAAAATCGAGGGCTTCGCTGCTTTTATTTTGTTCAATCAAGGCCTTACCCATGATTTCGTGGGCTTGCTGATTATTGGGGTCGAGAGCTAAAACCCATTGGTAAACTTCGCCCGCTTTAGCATAGTTTTTTTGCCGTAATAATACCACCCCTAAACCGAGGTAGTGTTGGACGTTTTTCGGTTCTATTTGGATAGCGTAATAGTAAGCGGTGGCGGCATTGTCATAATCGCCGATATTAGCCAAACTATAACCGAGGGCATGGAAAAAGTCGGGATTACTCGGATCGAGACTTAAAGCTTTTTGGTATGCTTGGGCGGCGGCGTTATAATCCCCTTGCAGCGTTTGTAAAAAGCCAATCCCAGAGAAAATTCTGGCATTATTGCCATCAAGGGCGGCAGCCCGCTCGTAAACGGCTATAGCTTCCCCATAATTGCCATTTTTGACCAATTGCCGCGCTTGACGCAGTAGTTCGTTAACCTGTGAATCCTTGCTCACGATTGCCCCCGCCGGATTATCAGCGATCGCAATTGAGGCAGAGAAACAGCCCCCCGCGAGAAGACCGACGAGCAAGATTAAACGGGTAAATTGTTTCATCGCTTTACCTTTGTTAACGATTCTTAATTAAAGTTTATTGTAAATGCTATTGACAAAAATCAACTATTCTGCATCACCCTTGGACGAGATTATTGCGGGCCTCTTGGGCGACTTGGGCGCTTTTGTCGCTGGTTAACTGGGTCAAAACAGCGATCGCATCTTCCCCCCCTAAGCGGCCTAAAGCTTGAGCGAGACGATAGCGCAGTTGCCAGTCATCATCACTAGCCAAGGGAACGAGTAAAGAGACGGCGCGAGGGTCGCCTAGTTCCCCAAAAGCGCTAACGGCGGCCGTTTTTACCAATTCATTATCGGAGTTAAGGGCGATTTCGAGCAGTTCAAAGCCCCGGGGTTCCCCCAATTCGCCCAAAGCTGCCACAATGCTAAATTGAATTAACCAGTCACAGGATTGTTGATAGACGGCCACCAGATCATCGTAGGCTGCCGTTAATTTTAACCCCCCGATCGCATCGGCCGCGGCCGCTTTCACGTCTGCTTCGGGATCATGCAACAAGCGATCGCGTAGAATAGTTAAGGCCAGATCGAGATTCTGACGACCGAGGATATCTAGCTGACTTACCGCCGAATAACGCACTCTAGCGTTACTATCCTTAATTAAAGGCTGTAACATCTCGAAGGCGATTTCTGGGGCTAAATAACGCAGTTGATTAACTCCCGATAAGCGATGGCCATAATCATCGGAATCGAGCAGCCGTTGCACGGATTCGGGGGAATAATTCATAATTTGATGACACCCTTAACAATTGGACTGGTATTAATTGTCCCATGAATAGTTATCGACTCCTGACTATTTTGATCATGTTTAGTTCCCCGGTTTTTTGGGGCTGTAGTCCTCCCTCTCCCCTTAAAAAAGAGCCTACGGCCGAGATGCTCGTTTCTCCTTCTCCCAGTCCGATTATTTCCGCATCAGACATTAAAGCTGCTAATCGTTATCGTCAATTGGGATTACAGTATCGTCAACAGGGAGATTTTATCAAAAGTATTGAAGCTTTTAAAAAATCGGTACAGTTAAACCCCAATCATCTAGACGGGAGAGTAATTTTAGGATGGACACAACACCTAGCTAAACAACCTTTAGCGGCACAAACAACTCTCGAAGAAACGATTAAAATTGCTCCCGATCATGTGGCTGCTTATAATGCTTTGGGTATTGTTTATCTAGTGGCGGGTCATCTTGAAAAAGCCGTAGTCACTCATACTAAAGCCGCTAATTTAAAACCCGATAATGAAATCGCCTACTATAATTTATCCCTCGCCTATCATCGCTTAAAAGATTTTGATTCAGCTATTACTAACGCTGAAAAAGCAGTTAAATTAGAGCCAAATAATCCCCATCCTCTTGTGGCTTTGGCAATGATTTATTTAGACCAAGGTGATAGTAAAAAAGCGCATGATACCTATAGAAAGGCTGTGGATTTAGACGGTCGTTATCGACAAAAATGGTTTCTGGCGCACCTGAAGGAAGCTGGTTTTAGTCAGGAGCAAATTCAATTAGTCGAAAAGTTACTATCCTAGATTGAAAATTATTATTTCTCCTTAGGATGCCTGTCGATGTCCCAGTTTTAGGAAAATAGTTTCTAAATCTTCGCGGCAAGTATAAAACTCGCTTAAGGTCAGGCCAGAAACGACTAAAGATTTCAACAATTCGGCACTATCTTCTAGGGTTCCCGTAAATTTAACTCGGAGAGTATTAGTATTAATAACTCTTTGCCAACTTTCCACAAAAACACATTGTTTAAGAGCCGTTTCTAAGGCTTCTAAATTGCCTAGAGTCGTGATCTGCAAGTATTGGCCAGCTAGACGTTGATTTAATTCTTGTAAAGAGGTACTTTCCACTAGATAACCTAATTCCATGATGCCCACAGAACTACAAAGTTCCGCTAAATCACTAAGGACATGGGAGGAAATTAAAATAGTCATACCTGCCGATTGTAAGACTTTAATAATCTCACGAAATTGTAAACGAGCGATCGGGTCTAATCCAGAAACCGGTTCATCGAGAAGTAAAATTAAAGGTTCATGGATAATCGTTCGGGCTAAACTTAAACGTTGTTTCATCCCCCGGGACAAAGTAGCGATCGGATTATGGCTTTTATTGGTTAATTGTACCAGTTCTAGAACCTCATAAATGCGGCGATGACGTTGGGAGCGAGGGATATGATAAAGACGGGCAAAATAATCCAGATAATTCCAGACATTTAGGTCATCGTAGAGAGGAAAATTATCGGGTAGATAACCTAAATTTCTTTTGAGACGGGGATTACTCTCATCTCTTAAAAGACGTTCTCCGTGCAGATATATTTCTCCGGTTGTCGGTTCTTCCGCTGCCGCTAACATCCTAATTAAAGTGGTTTTTCCCGCTCCATTTGGACCGATTAACCCGTAAACTTCCCCCGCTTCAATCTGTAAATCCACTTGATTAACAGCTCCATGGCGGTCAAATTGTTTGGTTAAACCAACGGTAGCAATGGCTAATTCTGGTGGGTTCATAAAGTTTTTTAGTTAGGTTCTCACGGTGACTCGCTAATCACGAATACAGGGTTTATCTCCCATGACTTACGATGGTTGTTGTCAAATTGTTTAATTCTTAATATCTTCTCAATTTTTTGATAATTGACCACTGTTACATTTGGTAAATCGAGGAGTTGCTCAAAATTTATCCAGATAACCCACCTCCTATTCTGTATTAATATTATAACATCCTCACACAGAACCTAGAAGAGCCGCCTCATCTTCTGAGCATTCCTAATTGATCGATCGGTAAATACCTTGTATAAGAAGAGTCCAGGCGAAAAAAAGCCAAAAAGTAGCGGAATGTATAGCGCGCCACTACATCTCAGAAAAAACCTCTTACAATAGAGACAAAAGTGATCGGAGATCAATGGGGGTGAACGTCATGTTAGTGATTTTAACCGACGAACACATTCTCGATACGGGTTCTGTGTGTCAGGGCTGTCTTTTAGCCAACCAGCAGGGGCAACCCCGGTGGCGAGAGGGTAAACTAGGCTGTGGTCACTCCTTGGGCAAAGGGGGCAGCCAGCAGCCCAATCTCTACGAGTGTCAGATGGGCTTTACAATTGCTAATATTGAAGGCTAATGGGACCTTTTAAATGATCAACTTAGAGTTGAGTTAGGGGGATTTTCTTTGGACTCGGAGGAGAGAATCAAGGCTATTACTAATCCCCAATTCAGCTTAGATACAATGACAATAATGGCTGAGGGTTTCGTAGCATTGATCATAGGCTTTTTGGGCTTGGGTTAAAACATCGTCGGAAATTTCTATATCTAATTTTCTGGCTTGTTTGATAATTTTACCCGCTTTGATATTCTCGGAAGAATCTCCTATACCACGGCTGCCAGTGGTTTTTAAAACTCGATATTCTTCAGAAAATCCCGTTTTAGTATCGAGATGACTCTGTAAACTATTAAAAACCAATTGACTTTGGTTTAATACCTGATCATGGCTGATAAATAAACTCTTTTCTTTGCTGTTAATTAATCGAGCATAACTTTCTAAGGTGGCTAAACGACCAGTATAATAACCCAGGGCGTGCTGCTCATTTTGATGGGGTTTAATATCTAGAATACTAGCTAAAGTGCGCTGCGGTTCTCGTAGTAAAAATATGGTCTTAACTGGATCAGATTGCAAAAAACTATGATCTAAAAACTTCTGATCGTGAAGAACTTTATCTAAAATATATTTATGATTCATGTTTAAATCTTTCAAACGCCAGTAGAGTTTAAACATTAAAGTTTTAAAATCCTGTTCACTCTCATAAACCAGATGAGTTTCGCCAAAACCGATAATTTCGGGATTAGAATTGAGGATATGGGTCAATAAAGACGAACCCGATCGCATATGGCTAAGAATAAATAAAACCTGATAGGGTTGGGGACGAAAGAGGATTTTATAGGGGTCTTTAGGTGTATCAATGCGGATCTGAAAATACTTATAAGTTAAACGATGGGTTAAATCCTGCCAAGATTGGGGTAGGCGATCGATGGCTATAGTCATAGGTTAATAAAGAATTGTGTCAACTTGTCGCTAAGATTCCCCTATAATGTATCCCATTTAAGACCCAAACAAAAGTGAGGTTTATACAAAATGGGATTGCCAAGTTGTTCGCTCTGGTTTTTTACGGCGCGAACCGATGTCTGGTTTATGATGAATACTATCCCTCATCTAGTCAAAATGAGTCAGTTTCCCTTCCAGGAAAAGGTACTCGCTATTGATACGGCCCCTTTAAGCGGGGAAAAGGTTAATCGCCCCGGACTGGGTACAATGGAGGAATTAAGAGCCTGTGGCGAAAAATTAGTTAAAGATGGCATAATCGATCGCCTAGTGGATTTTAACTACGATCCCAGCTATCGTCAGCGTATCTATCAAAAGCATTTCGGCAGTCCCCTCCGTTCCACCCATAACTACAAAGGTTATCCGATTTTTGGCTCAATCTTCAAAATCGAGTCCTGTCGCAGTGATTATATGGTCCATTATGACAGTGACATGATGCTCTACCAAGAACCGGATTACAGTTGGATCCGCGAAGGGATCGAGTTAATGGAAACCCATCCAGAAATGATGTTTGTGCGTCCTTTGTCCGGTCCACCGCGGCCCGATGGTACGATTTATTCTCCCCATCCTTGCACGAAAAATCCCGACGGATTCTATCAATTTAAATTTTTTGGCAGTCGTGCCTATCTACTTAATTGTCGTCGCTATGATCGCCTTTTACCGATGACCCCCCTCTGGCGCTCTTATAAAAATACCTTTCTCGATCACTTACCCGATGGTTTAAAAGCTTGGGGCAATATTTTGACCGGCAAAGGAAAACTCGACTCTTGGGAAATTATGGTTTCTCGCTCCCTAGAACAAAGCAACTATTATCGCGCCACTCTCACCAATGCCAAGGGTTGGACTCTGCACCCCAACGAGCGATCTGCCGCTTTTAGGCAAGCTTGGCCGACTATTATCGAAAAAATTGAAGCGGGTGTTTACCCACCGCCCCAAGCTGGTTATTATGACCTGATTCCGGAATTATGGTATTAAAAGAGCGTTAGTTCTCTAGATTTGAGGTGAGGCGATCATCGCTTAGATTTCATAGCACCAGTTATAACCTCGTAAGTACCTGTTGTTTCCGTTAAACGATGTAATATCTCGTTTACGCCGCAATGATAAAGCCTTAATGTATGCTCTTTTGGGTACAAACCTTGATGAAATTATTCGTACTTATTGTGTCGCTTAGTGTCTCGTTCTTCTTTGAAATAACTATAATGACTCTACCAGCCTAAAGATAGCAAAAAACCCGGCGGAAAAATCTCCCCGCCGGGTCAAAAAGGCAAAAGTAAAGAATTATTTCTGATCGGCCTTTTTGCTTGACTTATCGCCCATTTTGTACTTACGCAAGAAGCGATCGACCCGGCCCTCCGTATCGATCATCTTCTGGGTTCCCGTATAAAAAGGATGATTACCCGACCAAACCTCCACATGAATTTCTGGTTTTGTCGAACCCACCGTCATCACCAGTTCACCATTACAGATCACCTTGGCTTCCGGATACCAAGTAGGATGAATTTTTTTCGGCATAATAAACCTCTCTATTAACCTAACGTTTCGAGTATTGAGGCGCTTTGCGCGCTTTGTGAAGACCGTATTTTTTCCGTTCCTTCGCCCGGGGATCCCGAGTCAGATAACCTTCACTCTTAAGGGGAGGACGATTTTCCGGCGCTAATTGACATAAAGCTCTAGCGACCCCCAATTTCACCGCGTCCGCTTGGCCGGTCAAACCACCGCCCTCGGCCTTAACGATGATATCATACTCGTTTTCCAGTCCCAAAGTCTCCAGAGGAGCCTTAATCGTCTGGATATAGGTGGGAATGCGGTTAAAATGGGTTTCTCCATCGCGACCGTTAACGGTAATTGCCCCCGTCCCCGGCACCAGACGCACGGAAGCGACCGCCGATTTGCGTCGTCCCGTTCCCCAATAAACTACCTTATTTTTACTGTCCGTGGCTTGCATTGACTTAATTTCCTCCTGCGGGAATCGTATTAATCGCTAAAACTTCCGGTTGTTGTGCCTGATGGGGATGTTCCGCACCGGCATAAACTTTCAGTTTCGTGAACAATTTCCGACCTAAGCTATTTTTCGGGAGCATTCCCTTAACAGCGTGTTCGATAATCCGTTCGGGAATGCGTTTTTGCAGTTTCTCGAAGCTTTCTACCTTCATACCACCCGGTCTGCCGGAGTCGCGGCGATAAACTTTCTGTTGGCGTTTTTTGCCCGTTACCGTCACTTTTTCGGCGTTAATAACAATGACAAAATCCCCCGTATCCAGATGGGGGGTGAAGGTGGCTTTATTTTTGCCCCGTAGAATCATAGCGATCTCGGTGGCCAGACGACCTAGACGCTGATCGGCCGCATCGATGACGTACCATTTCTGCTCTAGAGTCTCTAAATTTGGTAGAGGTGTTTTGTTCATGGTCAGTTTGCCTTGGTTTACAAAAATAAACTTTTAATCTCTATGCTCGGAAATAATAAAGAGGCTGAGTCTCGAACCAGACGCTATCGGCAAAGGGAAAATCGGCGTAACCCACCCGCAGTAAACATAGTCCTTTAGCTGGTGCGGCGTATTTGACCAATTCTCGGCGCTGATTGACCCAGATGTCGGTAAAGTTTTCTAGCGATCGCTCACCAGTTCCCACCTCCACCAACATTCCCACCAATAGGCGCACCATCCCGTACAAAAAGCCATTGGCCTGAATTTCCATCTGTACAAATGGCCCTTGACGGTAGCATTCCACCCCCTGTACTTCTACCCAGGAATGGTCGCGACTAGAGTTAGCACGGTGAAAGGCGGCCAGATGGTGCTTGCCCAATAGGGGCCGTAAGGCCCTGGCCATCAAATCGGCATCGAGGGGACGATGGTAGTAGTGCCAACTAAAGGGGCTAACAAAGAGATTGGGGATGGGGTCCGTATAGAGGGTGTAACGATAACGTCGCCAGAGGGCCGAGAAACGGGCGTGCCAGCGATCGGGAACTTGGGCTGAAGCCCGAATGACGATATCGTCATCTAGCCGAGCATTGAGAACCTTGGACCAATGGGAGGGTGGGATCGGACTCTGCTGCTGGAAATGGGCAACTTGGGCGGCGGCGTGAACACCGCTATCGGTACGTCCGGCCCCGTGCAGAGTGACGGCATGACCGAGAATATCGGCCAGAGCCTTCTCGATTTCCTCCTGCACGCTCCTGTGATGGGGTTGCCGTTGCCAGCCGTGGAAATTAGTTCCCACATACTGGATAACTAGGGCGATCCGCGACTGGGGGCAAGCTGTCATCGTTACATCAGTTCGATAATCGCCATGGGGGCATTATCCCCGCGACGGCGCAGGGTACGCACCACCCTGGTATAACCGCCGTTACGACTGCCATAACGGGCTTGTGCGCCTTCAAAGAGGGCGTGAACCAGTTGTTTGTCGTAGATGTAGCCCATAGCTTGGCGACGGGCGCTCAGGGAACCGTCTTTAGCTAGGGTGATAATGTGGTCTACCTCTGCTCGCACCGCTTTCGCTTTCGCTAGGGTGGTGGTGATCTGACCATGGCGAATTAGCTGGGTGGCCAAGCTGCGCAGCAGTGCCTTTCTTTGGTCAGCTGGTAGACCCAATTGAGGCACTTTACACCGATGTCTCATGGTATTTTCCTGGAATTGGGTTTACTTGCTTTTTTCTTGGGGTAGGGTGATACCTAACCGTTTTTGTAGGGCTTCAATGACTTCCTCCGCCGATTTCTGCCCAAAGTTTTTGATTTCTAAGAGATCTTCTTGGCTGTAATCGAGGAGGTCGGCTACGGTGTTGATCTGCGCTCGCTTCAGGCAATTGTAGGCGCGCACGGATAATTGTAGTTCCTCGATCGGAATTTGGTTTTCTTGGTTGATCTCTTGGTCGTCAAAGTTACCGGAGGATTCGAGGGCGTTTAGATCCTTGAGCGGGTTAAAGAGATTAACTAGCATATCGGCCGCTTGGGAAAGGGCTTCTTTGGGGTTAATGCTCCCGTTTGTCCAAATTTCTAAGAGCAGACGATCTCTAGCTTGACCGCTTTCGGAACGGATATCTTCGACGCTGTAGTTGACTTTGGTTACGGGCATAAAGATAGAGTCGATTTGCAGAAAGTCGAGCGAAGTGGCTTCTTCTTTACTGCGATCGATCGCCCGATAGCCTTTGCCTTTTTCCACGCGAAATTCCATCTCTAGCTTGGCTCCTTCGGCTAGGGTGGCGACGTACTGATTGCGATCAACTATCTCGATTTCTGAGGGTAAATCGAATTGTGCCGCCACTACCGTCGCCGGCCCAGTTGCCACTAAACGCCCGATCTGGGTTTGATTGGTGTAGCTTTTCAGGATGATTTCTTTCATGTTGAGCATGAGTTCCATCACGTCCTCGCGTACTCCCTGGACGGTGGCAAATTCGTGATTGACTCCCGCGATCCGCAGGGCCGTCACGGCCGCTCCTTCCAGATTGGAAATGAGAATCCGTCTCAGGGCATTACCTACGGTTGTACCCTGGCCTCTTTCTAGAGGTTCTAGTACGAATTTACTGTACTGACTCTGATTCTTGTAAGTTTTTGCTTCTACACACTCGATTTGAAATTGCGCCACCGATTGACCTCCCTTGTTCAGTTATTCAGTTATCAGTTATCAGTTATCAGTTTTCTCTAGCTTTCAGCGTTCAGTTTTTTGATCCGATGGTCTTTGACGACCCGATTCTCCTGCTGATGCGCCAAAAGCTAACGGCTGCCAGCCTCAAGATCCCTGTCACCTGAAAAAGCTGTTCACTGTTTACACTCTCCGGCGTTTGGGAGGACGACAACCATTGTGGGGGATGGGGGTCACGTCCCGGATCAGGGTGATTTCTAATCCTGCTCCTTGCAGGGCCCGGATTGCGGTTTCCCGTCCTGCCCCGGGGCCGCTAACCATCACTTCTAGTTGACGCATTCCCTGTTCGATCGCTCGGCGGGCGGCGTTATCGGCGGCGGTTTGGGCGGCGAAGGGGGTTCCTTTTTTGGCTCCTTTAAAACCACTCGATCCCGCCGATGCCCAAGAGATCACATCGCCTTTGGTATCGGCGATCGTGACAATGGTATTGTTGAAGGTCGATTGAATGTGAGCGACTCCGGTAGGAATATTTTTCTTCTGTTTTTTTGGTCCGGTTTTTTTGGTTGGTCGCGCCATAGTTTTTCTTGATTGGGGGATATCGCAATGAATAAAAAATTATTTCTTGGAGGGGGCTTTTTTCTTCCCTGCCACTGTCACCCGACGACCGCGACGAGTCCGCGCATTGGTTCGCGTCCGTTGCCCGCGCACGGGTAATCCTAGCCGATGCCGACGACCTCGATAGGTGCCGATATCGGCGAGGCGTTTGATGTTCATCGCCTCCCAGCGTCTCAAATCCCCCTCGATTTGATAATTTGTCTCGATATAAGTCCGTAGCGCCGCCACGTCTTCATCGCTGAGATCCTTGACCCGAGTGTCAGGGTTAACACCCGTCGCAGATAAGACTTCTTGGGAACGCGATAGACCCACTCCGTAGAGGTAGGTCAGGGCGATTTCCACACGCTTATCGCGAGGTAGGTCTACACCAGCTATCCTTGCCACGCTTTTTCTTTCTCCCTATGAACGATTTTTTTTCCGAAAACGACTACAATTAACGGTAACGATTCTCTGCCCCAAGACAGTGACTTTGGTGGTTTAACCTTGTCTCTGCTTGTGTTTGGGGTTAGAACAAATTACCATGACTCGACCGCGCCGACGGATGACGCGGCACTTTTCGCACATTTTTTTGACAGACGCTCTAACTTTCATGCCTAACTATTCTGGCAACACTGCAAGCTTATTATTATATCAGATTTCTTTTACTCGTGTCACCTATTTTTTTAAAATAAATTTGGCCGCTTATTAGACTTTTTGGCTTCTCTGCCCCCATTTGTCCCTATTTTTTTTGATTTTTCAGGCGATAGGTAATTCTGCCTTTGGTTAGGTCGTAGGGGGTCAGTTCCACTTTAACTCGATCGCCGGGGAGGATTTTGATATAATTACGGCGGATTTTGCCAGATATATGGGCTAAGACGTTGAAACCGTTATCTAAATCCACCCTAAACATGGCGTTAGGCAAGGATTCGGTGACGGTTCCTTCCATTTCGATGAGATCTTGTTTAGACAAAGTTAATTCCTCAATTTCACTGGGGACAATTTAATGAGCGGCAGCAGCAACCGTGCTGTTAGCACAATTCCCCCAGTATAGCTTATCAGTTATCAGTGATCAGTAATCAGTAATCAGTAACTCAGATGTGAGTTTTCAGTCCACAGCAAAAAAGCTCCCCATCTCCCCACTCCCATCTCCGGCACTCCCCACTCCCCACCCCCATCTCCCCACTCCCAGGCAGTATTAACGAGTAATATTTAGATAATCAACAGCTTAACATTGCTGTCTTTTCACTGATTACTGATTACTGTTCACTGTTCACTGAAAAGCTAGATTACTCGACGACAATTCGCCATTCATGGAGTTCGTATTCCACACAACCATTCTCGATTAAAGGGTCCCTAACTATAATTGCTTGAGCCTCCTCAAGAGAATCGGCCTTAAATAATAACATTCCGCCGCCTCTTTCTGCCCAATAACCGGTTTTTGCTTCTCGTCCTTGGCTAATTAAATCACGCACATAGTCCTTATGAGCGCTGACATAGCGATCGAAGGTAGTTTTATCAACAATGCCTTTTTCTATCTTGACAAACCAGGGCATAAATTCTCAGGAGGCTAGGACTGATTAACAATCATATAATTATACCGATTAATCTTGGCCGTCGATGGTGCCATGTAACAGAGATATACAATTAGCTAGAGTTGTTGAAGATTGCTAGAATCGAGATAATATCTTCATTTCTCTACCTTGCTTGTCTCCATGAATCAACCCCAGGGATATCTATTTTTTATTGCGCTTTTGCCGCCGCCAGAAGTACAGGAAATTGCCACAAAAATCAAGTTAGAGTTTGCAGAAATTTACAATAGTCGTGCCGCCCTGAAATCGCCTCCCCACGTCACTCTCCAACCCCCTTTCCGGTGGAATTTAGAACAATTACCCGATTTAGAAAGATGTTTAGAGGAATTTGCCCTCTGGCACTCTCCTATTCCCCTGATTCTCCAGAATTTTGCCGCCTTTAAACCGCGAGTCATTTATATTAATGTCCAGAAAACCCCAGAATTATTAACCCTACAAAAACGGCTTTTACAGGAGCTAGAATCTTCCTTGAATATCATTGATAATGCCTCAAAAAGCCGAGCTTTTTCGCCCCATTTAACCGTTGGCTTCCGAGATTTAACTAAAGATAATTTCTGGAAAGCTTGGTCAAAATATGCTAATCAAGAGCTATTTTTTGAGGTGATGATCGATCAAATTACCCTCCTAATTCATAACGGTAAGCGCTGGGAAATTTATCGGCAATTTTCTCTATAATCCAGACTCTTGCAGGTTTCTATCTACAGAGGAAGGGGTTATAGTGGTAAAATAGGAGAGAGCAGTTTTTAAAGCTTAATTTCTGGCTTTTTTGCGATATTTTAACCTATAGAGCCATTTTACTGCGACTCCGCCGCCCTGAAACCTATGTTACTCAAAAATCCCCCGAAAATCTCCCCCAATCTGATTAAACAGCTAGAAACGATCCTTGGTAAAGATGGAGTCATCCGTCGCAAAGATGAATTATTAACCTACGAGTGCGATGGTATCACAGGATACAGACAAAGACCCGCTCTTGTGGCACTGCCTCGCAGCACCGCAGAAATTGCGGCGGTGGTGAAACTCTGTCACGATAACGAGATTGCCTGGGTAGCGAGGGGGGCAGGAACGGGCTTATCGGGAGGGGCGTTACCCTTAGAAGAGGGGATTCTCATCGTCACGGCGCGGATGAATCAGATTCTCAGGGTTGATTTAGATAATCAAAGGGTGGTGGTACAGCCCGGGGTGATTAATAATTGGGTGACGCAAGCGGTAAGCGGGGCGGGATTTTATTATGCACCGGATCCCTCTAGTCAAATTATCTGCTCGATCGGCGGTAATGTGGCGGAAAATTCTGGCGGGGTTCACTGTTTAAAATACGGCGTGACTACCAATCACGTTATGGGCTTAAAAATCGTCCTTCCCGACGGTTCAATTATCGATGTGGGGGGGGCAGTACCAGAACAACCGGGCTACGATTTAACCGGTTTATTTGTGGGTTCCGAGGGAACTTTAGGCATCGCCACGGAAATCACCCTAAGAATCCTGAAAACTCCGGAATCTATCTGTGTTTTACTGGCCGATTTTACCAGTATCGAGGCGGCGGGCCAAGCGGTGGCGGATATTATTAAATCGGGAATGATTCCGGCGGGGATGGAGATTATGGATAATCTCAGTATCAACGCCGTGGAAGACGTGGTGGCTACCGGCTGTTATCCCCGGGATGCCGAGTCAGTTTTATTAGTGGAATTGGATGGTTTAGGGGTAGAAGTAGCCAAGAATAAACATCGGGTTGCCGAGATTTGCCGTCAAAATGGGGCGAGAAATATCACCACGGCTAATGATGCCGAAACCCGCTTGAAACTCTGGAAGGGCAGAAAAGCGGCTTTTGCGGCGGCGGGGAAAATTAGCCCTAATTACTTTGTCCAAGATGGGGTGATTCCCCGCACTCAATTGGTGTATGTTCTTGAGGAAATTAAGGCTTTAAGTGAAAAATACGGTTATAAAATCGCCAATGTTTTCCACGCCGGAGATGGCAATTTACACCCGTTGATTCTCTACGATAACAGGGTAGAGGGGGCCTGGGCAGAAGTGGAGGAATTAGGCGGTGAAATTCTCAAACTTTGTGTGCGGGTTGGGGGCAGTTTATCGGGCGAACATGGTATCGGCATCGATAAAAATTGTTATATGCCCGCCATGTTCAACGAGATTGACTTAGAAACTATGGGCTATGTGCGGGACTGCTTTAATCCCAAAGGTTTAGCTAACCCGGGGAAATTATTCCCCACCCCGCGCAGCTGTGGGGAAGCCGCTAATGCCAAAATGCAAGGGTTTGCGGGGGTGGATGTGTTTTAGGTTATCTGAGTTCTTAGATATTTTGACCTGATAGCGGTTCGAGAACTTACTTTTGCAGGAAGTCTAAAGATTTTTCTGACTGATTACTGATTACTGATTACTGACTACTGATTACAGTCCACCTTGGGGTCCTAGGGGCAGATTGATATTAGAGGGGAAAACCTGGACTTGTCTTTCCAGAAAGCGTTGAGTGATTAATTCTCGGAAAATCTCTAGGTCTTTTTGCCATTGTCCCAGAGATTGTTTGAGCAGATTTAATCGATCGCTGCCCTCGGCCAGATTATAGTTAAAGTTACCGGCAAATAATAGCGCCGCTAAGGTTTGGCCATCGGGTAATTGCAATTTTGCCTCGTTAATCGCCAGGGATAGCTGAGAGGTTTCTAACTGATAAAGTAGATTGATGCTGGCTTGTAGGGGGGCTGTACCGAAATTGTGCCAGGGACCGGGGGCGAGAAGAGTTTCGGTGATGTATTTTTTAGCGGCATCGGGACTACTAGGGAAAGGAACAATACTTTTCGGCGCGATACCCAGGGCTTGATATTCGGCTAAAGGGAGTTTATCTAGATATAAACCAACAATTTCTGGCAGTTTCAGGTTCAGGCTATCGGGAGAGTTAATTATCTCCACAAAGGTAATTTTCCGGGGTTGAGCGACGATGCTGATGCCATTTTGAAAATTAACTTGAGCGTAATTAGGATTGAGTACCGGCTGGCCATTTAATTCCCAGTCGGGGGGAACTATTCCCGAATATTTGAGGAAATCAACCGTTAGCATGGCGGGATTAAGGCTTTTGGCGGTAATTGCGATGGCAAGTTCTTGTATTTCCCGCAAACTAACCAGAGGTTGATTGGAGTTATTGTCAGTGGTGGTAATCATCAATTTTGTCCTTGGATATTTATGTTTTGTCTCTAGGGTTACAGCCAAATTATTCCGGGTCTCGGTGGCTTAGTCACTATCACTCAGACACAGGACAAGAGAGCCATTCCAGATAAGTATTACTCAATTCTTTCACGGCTAATTCATAGAATCTCTGACCGTGTTCGGGAGTGGCTAAAGCAGGATTGGAACCCATACGACCATCGGGGTAGTTTTGGCGAAAATTAGCCGCACCGTAAATACCATGACCAGAAGCCACTTTTTCCGATAAAAAGGCGTTTTTAAGGCTCTCAGGGTAAAGATACTGAGTTAACGCCACTTCGCTCGGTGTAGCGTGGGAACCCTCCTGATATCCATACAATTCTTTGGCTAAAAGATAAACTTCTCGCACCATAAACCAATTGGCCACTTGACATTTAACCTCGTTTGTGTTAGGTAAATTGAGGGAATCCAAATGATAATAGGTTTCCGCAAAAGCGGCTTTTAGGGTGGCAATATTGCCCCCGTGACCATTAATAAAGAAAAATTGACGAAAACCCGCTCTAGCTAAACAAGTCACATAGTCGAGGATTACTTGAATCAAAGTGCTAGGACGAAGGCTAATTGTACCGGGGAAAGCCGTATGATGTAGGGCCATACCCACATTTAAGGTAGGTGCTACCATTGCTTGTACCTGTGTCCCTACTCCTTTAGCGATCGCCTCCGCACATAGAGCATCTGTACCAATCAGTCCCGTCGGCCCGTGTTGTTCCGTGGAACCAATGGGAATAATAATTCCCTGAGATTGTTCTAGATAGGATTCCACCTCTAACCAGGTAGATAACTGTAATAACATTCGGCTCTAGCCTTCCAAAACGAGTGCGGGTTGACAAATTGAGATAAAATCAAGACGAATAATCAAGTATTTTTATGTTAACCCTTGACACCCCCCCCTTGTCGGTGAGTACGGATTTCGTTCCCAATCATCGGATTTTAATCGTTGAAGATGAAGAAGTGATTCGGGATATGATTATTTTGGCTTTGGAAGAAGAAGGTTACGAGGCTCTCGGTGTTAGTGATGGTCGCGTTGCCCTAGAATTACTGCAAAGTCAAGAATCTCATCACGGTGAGTCTCGTTTTGATTTGGTCGTTTTGGATTTAATGTTACCCCAAATCAACGGTCTTGATATCTGCCGTCTGTTGCGCTATCACGGCAATATTATCCCGATTTTAATCTTAAGTGCTAAGGCCAGCGAAACCGATCGAGTTTTGGGTTTAGAAGTGGGTGCCGATGATTATCTGACTAAACCCTTTAGTATGCGCGAATTAGTCGCTCGTTGTCGCGCTCTCATTCGTCGTCAAGGATTTACTTCCCTAGCTGCCGCTACCGTGCGAAAATTCCGCGATGTTCTTCTCTATACCCAGGAATGTCGGGTGACAGTGCGAGATGAAGAAATTAACCTTTCTCCTAAAGAATTCCGTCTCCTCGACCTATTTATGAGTTATCCGCGCCGAGTTTGGTCAAGAGAGCAGTTAATTGAACAAATTTGGGGACCAGATTTTTTAGGAGACACCAAAACCGTCGATGTTCACATTCGCTGGTTACGCGAAAAACTAGAAATCGATCCCAGTCAACCGGAATACCTGATTACTGTACGCGGTTTCGGTTATCGTTTTGGCTAGGTGAGCGATTATATTTTCCCGATTAGCGATCGCCGTTCCCGCAGATAATGACTATTTTCGCTTTTATTTTGGGAGTAGTTTTAGGTTTGAGTATTTGTTACTGGCAAGTCTCACGCTTAAATAGAGAGTTAAAGCGAACCCTAAGCGCTCTCTCGGATTCGGTGGATTTGTCGGCTTCTTTTCCCGTTACCTCCCTAGTGCGTCGAGAATTACAGTTTCTCTCCCAAAGTCTGCAAGAGCGAGAAAAGAGCTTAGAAATTCAGAAATCCTTGCTAGAAATAGCGCCGATCGCCTATCTTCATATAGATGCCGATAATCAACTGCTCTGGTGCAATCAACAGGCAATAACCCTTTTAAAACTCGATCGCTGGCAGCCAGATCAGGTACGTCTGCTGCTAGAATTGGTGCGCTCCTACGAATTAGATCAATTAATTCAAGAAACGCGCCAAAAACAGAGTCCACAGGTGCAAACTTGGACTTTTTACCCGACTAATTATCCTGTCAACCCCATTAGCGATCGCCAAGTGATTGCTCCTAAATCGATTGCCTTGAAGGGTTACGGTTATCCCTTGCCAGAAGGTGAAATCGCTGTATTTATCGAAAATAGACAGCCTTTAGTGGAATTATCGCAAAATCGCGAGCGAGCTTTCTCTGACTTAACTCACGAGTTACGCACTCCCTTAACCTCCATTTCTCTCCTTACCGAAGCTTTACAAAAACGCCTCCAAGCTCCCGAAAGACGCTGGTTAGAACAAATGGGGAAAGAAGTGGAGCGTTTGAGTCAATTAGTCTGCGATTGGCTAGAAATTAGTGAATTACAAGCGGATGCGGGGCGCTCTTTACAATACCAAATCATTAATCTACAGGATCTAATCACCACCGCTTGGCAGACTGTCACCCCTTTAGCGGCCCAAAAACAGATTAGCTTAGATTATTCCTCTCTGGCGGATTGGACGCTGGAAGTGGATCATTCTCGTCTGCTGCAAGTTTTCCTGAATCTCTTTGATAATGCCATTAAGTATAGTCCCGAGCGGGGGGAAATTCGCCTAGAAATTCGGGAAATATCCGATACTATCGCGAAAAAATGGCTGAGAATTGACGTTATCGACAACGGTAAAGGATTTAACGAAGCGGATCTGCCCTACGTTTTTGATCGCCTCTTTCGTGGTGATCCTTCCCGCACCCGTCAAAAACAAGGCACAAAGGATTATAGTACCGGTTTAGGTTTATCGATTGCTAAAGAGATTATTCAAGCCCATGGCGGTTCGATCGTCGCTCAAAACGATCCTAACACCGGCGGCGCTCGCCTACAAGTCACTCTCCCCCGTCAAAAAAATTAGGTGGGAATTATGAATTATGAATTATGAATTATGAATTGGGGAGAGGGGAGAAAAAATTCTGTCAAGTTCTCTAGACAACTGTACAAAATCGAAAATTTTCTTGTTATCACTGTAGAGAAAGAGTAGTTTTATGTTAAGCGAATCT